>JBKJNV010000210.1:0-2990 GCA_046593435.1 Roseomonas sp. | reverse complement strand
CGTGGAGACCACGATCTTCCTGGTGATCCCGGTCCCCCACGTGATCGGGCCGGATGCGGCGCGCTTTGCAGTGCTGCAATGGGTGCATTGGACCGGGGCGGTGCTGCTGCTCACGCTAGTGGCGGGGCATGTCGCGATGGCGGCGTGGCATCACCGCGCCGGTTCGCCGGTGCTGCGCCGAATGTGGCGGGAAGGGTAGGCGGCGGCGCAGGGTGGTCGCAGCCGGCAAGACCGCGCGGCGATGCGTGGCGACCGAGCGACGAGCTTCGCGCGGAACTGGGCTGATATAGGAAAATATACCGCGTCTGCGGATGGGAGTCAAGAACCCCTGCGCGTGAGCGACCAGTAGAGTGGCGTCCGCCCCTCGCGCAGGGCCTTGGCCTCGTACCGCGTGCCGGGCCAGCCTTCGGGGCGCGCGGTGGCCGGGGGTGGCACGGCGAAAAATTCCTGCGCAGCCAGCGTATCCCTCACCCAGGCCTGGTAGGTCGGGTCATCGGAGGCGATGCGCCACTCCCCGCCCGGGCGCAGCACGCGCGCGATGGCCGGCAGCAGGGTGGCGTTCACGAAGCGGCGCTTCGCGTGGCGAGCCTTGGGCCAGGGGTCGGGGAAGAGCAGGATCAGCTTGTCGAGCGCGGCCTCGGGCAGGGCGGCGACCAGGTGGCGGGCGTCGCGCGGCCACAGGCGGAGGTTGGGCGGCAGGGGTGCGCTGTCCTCCGCGCCATCCGGGGCCAGGCGCGTGAGCAGGGAGCACAGCCCGTTCTCGAAAACCTCGGAGGCGATGTAGCCCACATCGGGGTTCGCGCGGCTGAGCGCATAGGCGTGCTCGCCGCCACCGAAGCCGACCTCGAGCCACAGGCCGGCGACCGGGTGGGGGAAGGGGCGCGCGGGGTCGGTCAGCGTCAGGCGCGGCAAGGTGAGGTCCATCAGCCGCTGCTGGCGCGGGCGAAGGACATGGCCGCGACGGCGGCCATAGAGACGGTCGGGGATGCCCTCGGCGAGAGGGGGGCGATCGGCGGTCAAAGCAAGGCTGGGGAAAAGAATTTCCCCGAACCCCATTCTTCCATTTCTGATCTTTTGGTGCTGGTTGTGCAGCCAGCACCAATTGATAAAAAAGAAAGAATGGGGGTTTGGGGGAAATTCATTTCCCCCATGCTTTCTTCATCGCCCGAACGCACGCTTCAGCTCAGGCACCAGATCCGTCTTTTCCCAGGTGAAGGTGCCCTTCTCCTCATCCGGCGTGCGCCCGAAATGGCCGTAGGCGCTGGTCGGGACGTAGATCGGGCGGTTCAGGTGCAGGTGCTCGCGGATGCCGCGCGGCGAGAGGTTCATGATCTCGCTGACGACCTTCGCGAGCTTCACCTCGTCGATGTCGCGCCCGGTGCCGTGCAGGTCGAAATAGACCGAGAGCGGCTTGGACACGCCGATCGCGTAGCTGACCTGGATGGTGCATTTCTCGGCGAGGCCGGCGGCGACCACATTCTTCGCCACATACCGCGCGGCATAGGCGGCCGAGCGGTCCACCTTGGTGGGGTCCTTGCCCGAGAAGGCGCCGCCGCCATGCGGGGCCGCGCCACCATAGGTGTCCACGATGATCTTGCGCCCGGTGAGGCCGCAATCGCCATCGGGGCCGCCGATGATGAAGGTGCCGGTGGGGTTCACGTACAGCTCGGAATCGGGGCACATCCAGCCTTCCGGCAGGCTGCTCTCGATGATCGGGCGGACCAGGCGCTTGATCTCGGCCTGGTCGAGGTGTTCCTCGTGCTGGGTCGAGAGCACGATCGAGGTCGCACCGACCGGCTTGCCATCGACATAGCGCAGCGTGACCTGGGACTTTGCGTCCGGCAGCAGGCCCTTGACCGCGACATCGCCATTCCTGCGCATCTCGTTGATGCGGCGGAGCAGCAGGTGCGCGTAGTACAGCGGCGCCGGCATCAGATCCGGCGTTTCGGTGCAGGCGTAGCCGAACATGATGCCCTGGTCGCCGGCACCCTCATCCTTGTTGCCGGCCGCGTCCACGCCCTGCGCGATATGGGCGGATTGCGCGTGCAGGTGGCATTCGATGCGGGCGTGCTGCCAGTGGAAGCCTTCCTGCTCATAGCCGATGTCCTGGATGGCCAGGCGGGCGAGATGCATCAGGTATTCGGGCGTGACCGAACCGGGGCCGCGGACTTCGCCGGCGAGGACCACGCGGTTGGTGGTGACCAGCGTTTCACAGGCGACGCGCGCATAGGGGTCTGCGGTGAGGAAGGCGTCGAGCACCGTGTCGGAGATACGGTCGGCGACCTTGTCGGGGTGGCCTTCGGAGACGGACTCCGACGTGAACAGGTACTCGCCTGAATCGCGCATGGCGTGTTGGCCTCTTGTCGCGGGAGTGGTCCGGAAACCCCGGCCTGGTTTGCCCCTTTTGGGGCTGGCGCCGGGGTTTGGCAGGGGAAGGGAGGGGGGTCAAGCGCGCGAGGCCGTTTTGTGGGGGTTTTGTTGTGCATCAAAGGATGCGGAGGCTGGCGGGGATGCGGGCGCGGCCGCCGGCGGTGCGGAGAAGGCGCTTGCACAGGCGAAGCCGGTCCAGCGCCTGGGGGTGCAGGTAGTCCTTGATGATGGTTTTCAGCAGATGGCGGATGGTTTCGGACAAATCGGGGTCGGGCAGCAGCCATGACGGGGCGGGCAGGGCTTCGTGGATGCGCAGGCGGCGGGCGAGAAGGATGGCGGGCAGGCCGAGGATGCGGATGGTGCGCCGATGCGCGGCCTGGATGGCGGCGGCGAGGGACTTGATCGGGGCGGGGCAATCCTTGTCGGCGAGCAGGGTGAGGAGGCGGGACCACAGCCCGGCATGGGCGAGGCGGCGGAAATGGCGGTGCAGGGTTGGGGTGGGGGTGGGGCCGGAGGCTGCGTAATGGGTCCAGCGGGTGCCGGAGGTGACGGCGGCGAACAGCGCGTCGAAGCGGGCGCGGAGGTCGGGGATGGGGCGACCGGGGGTGGAGGGGGTGCGG
>JBKJNV010000119.1:0-3626 GCA_046593435.1 Roseomonas sp. | reverse complement strand
CGATGAGTTCGGGCACCTGCTCGGGGTCGGTCGCCTCGCCCACCCATTTGGCGACGCCGCGGAACATGTTGGCGTAGTCGATTTCCTGGAAGGCGTTGCGGCGAAGGTCGCGCTTTTCGACCTGGCCGATCAGCAGGATCAGCGGCACCGCGTCCTGTTCGGCCGTGTGCACGGCGATGGCCGCATTGCAGGCACCCGGGCCGCGTGAGACCAGCACCACGCCGGGCCGGCCGGTAAGCTTCGCATCCGCGACCGCCATGAAGCCCGCGCCACCTTCGTGGCGCGCGATGACCAGGTCGATGCTGGGGTGGGCGTGCAGCGCGTCGAGCAGGGCGATGTAGCTTTCGCCCGGGACGCAGAAGGCGCGGTCGATGCCCTGGTCGGCGAGGAAGGCGATGAGGCGTTCGGCGGCGGTGGTCATGCGATCTCCGGCGTGGGGCTGCGGCATGCGCGGCAAGGGCGGTGCATGCGATCTGGAAACTCCGCGTCAGCGGACTGTGGGCTGGGCCGGCCTAGAGCATGTTCCGTTCGCAAGGGCTCACTTCACACACTCTAGCCTATTGTTTTTCGAGCATCTTTATCCGTCCAAACGATTCCGTTTGAGCGGATGATGCTCTAGAGCAGCGCCCGCCCGAATGGATCCGCGCTGCGGTCCATTCGGGCGGGCTAAGCTGCTCTAGAATATTTGTTTTCTAGAGCAAGACATCCGTTCGAACGATTCCGTTCGAACGGATTTTGCTCTAGTGCCCGCGCGCGACGATGCCGCGAATGGCGGACAGCGCCTCCTCGATCATCGGGGCCGTCACGTCGAGGTGGGTGCAGGCGCGCAGGCGCCCGCCGAGGCCGGAGATCATGATGCCCTGCATGCGCAGCGCGGCGGAGAGCGACTCCGCGGTGAAGCCGGCGCCGGTCGTGTCGAAGAACACCAGGTTGGTGTCCGGCGTCTCGACCTTGAACCCCTCGATCTGCGCGAGGCCGCGGGCGAGCGCGCGGGCATTCGCGTGGTCATCGGCGAGCCGGTCGATGTTGTGCTCCAGGGCGTAGAGGCAGGCGGCGGCGCAAATGCCGGCCTGGCGCATCGAGCCACCAAGGCGCTGTTTCCAGCGCCATGCCTCGCCGATGAATTCCTCGCCGCCGGCGAGCACCGCACCCAGAGGGGCACCGAGGCCCTTGGTGAAGTCCAGCCAGACACTGTCGTATTGCGCGACCATCTCGGACGCAGGGATGCCGGCCGCGACGACGGCGTTCATCAGCCGTGCGCCATCCATGTGCGTCGCCCAGCCCTGGCCATGCGCGACATCGGCGACGGCGTTGAGCTGATCGAGCGGCCAGACCACGCCGCCGCCGATATTGGCGGTCTGCTCCACCTCCAGCAGGCGCTGCGGCGGTGCGTAGCGGGTGCGCGGGCGGATCGCGGCGCGCACGTCGTCGGCGGAAAACAGGCCGCGGGCGCCCTTGAGCGGCATGATCTGCACCCCCGTGAGTGCGGCATGGGTGCCGCCTTCGCTGTGCAGGATGTGCGAGGTCTCGTGCGCGATGACCTCATCGCCCTTGCGGCAATGGGTGAGGATGGCGATGACGTTGCACATGGTGCCCGAGGGCAGGAACATCGCTGCCTCCTTGCCCATGAGTGCGGCCATGCGGTCGTTGAGCGCATGGACGGTCGGGTCGTCGCCATGCTGCTCATCGCCCATCTCGGCGCGCATCATGGCGTCCTTCATGGCCGGCGTCGGGCGGGTCTGGGTGTCCGAATACAGGTTGATGCGGACGGGCGGGGCGCCGGCGGGTGGCCGGGAGGGGGCATGGACCATGGCGCGCAGGCTAGCCCCGGCTGCGGCTTGCGGCCAGGGGGGAAGGCTACCCCTGCGGCAGCGGCTCCGGTGGTGCGTTCGGCACCGGCGCGCGGCCGTGCAGCGCCAGGATCCGCCGCTCGAATGCGCGCACCATCAGGCGCACGGCTTCGTTGAACACGGTGCCGATCACCGCCTGCAGCAGGCGCGAGCGGAATTCGAAATCGACGAAGAAATCGACCTCGCAGCCCTGCGCGTGCGGCGTGATGCGCCACTGGTTGTTGAGGTAGCGGAAGGGGCCGTTGAGGTAGCGCACCTGCACATGGCCAGGCCGGTCCAGCGTCACTTCACTGCGGAAGGTTTCGCGGAACATCTTGAAGCCGATGGTCAAGTCCGCCGTCAGCACCGTGTCGGTGCGGGTGATGATGCGCGCGCCCACGCACCAGGGCAGGAATTCGGGGTAGCGGCGCACATCGGCGACGACATCGAACACCTGCTCCGGCGTGGCGCGGAGAATGCGCTTCTCGGCATGGGTGGGCATGTCAGGCGCGCGCCCCCGCCCGGCGTGCTTCGGCCAATGCGGCAAAATCGCGATCCGCGTGGTAGCTGCTGCGGGTCAGCGGCGTGGCCGAGACGAGCAAGAATCCCTTGCCGCGCGCCGCGGTCGCGTAGCTGTCGAACTCGTCGGGCGGCACGAAGCGATCCACGGCGGCGTGCTTCACCGAGGGCTGGAGGTATTGCCCGATGGTAAGGAAATCCACCTCCGCGCTGCGCAGATCATCCATGACTTGCAGAACCTCGATCCGCGTCTCGCCCAGCCCGACCATGATGCCGGACTTGGTGAAAACCGTGTGGTCGCGCTGCTTCACGCGGTCAAGCAAACGCAGCGAGTGGTAGTAACGCGCCCCGGGCCTGATCGACGGGTATAGCGCGGGAACAGTTTCGAGATTGTGGTTGAACACGTCCGGCCGGGCATCGACCACCACCTCCAGCGCGCCGTCCTTGCGCAGGAAATCCGGCGTCAGCACCTCGATCGTGGTGGTCGGCGTCGCCGCACGGATGGCCAGGATGGTCTGGGCGAAGTGCCGCGCGCCGCCATCGGCCAGGTCGTCGCGATCCACGGAGGTGATGACGACGTGGCGCAGGCCGAGCTTGGCGACCGCATCTGCGACCCGGCGCGGCTCATCGGCGTCCAGCGCGCGGGGGATGCCGGTGGCGACGTTGCAGAAAGCGCAGGCGCGGGTGCAGGTGTCGCCCATGATCATCATGGTGGCGTGGCGCTGCGACCAGCACTCGCCGATGTTCGGGCAGGCCGCTTCCTCGCACACCGTGACCAGGCGGTTCTCCCGCATCAGCGCACGGGTCTCGTGGTAGATTGGGTGGTTGGGCGCCTTCACCCGGATCCAGTCCGGCTTTCGCTGGATGGGATTGTCCGGGCGGTTCGCCTTTTCCGGGTGGCGCTCGGCGCCGGTCTTGATGGCTTGCCGCTCAGAACTGGGCGCCCGGTGATCGATTTCTACTCTCATGGGGCTAGATGTGGATCACCCGACCGTAAGCATCAAGGACGCTTTCGTGCATGGCTTCCGAGACCGTGGGGTGGGGGAAGACCGTGTGCATCAGGTCCACCTCGGTCGACTCGAGCGTGCGCGCGATGACGTAGCCCTGGATCATCTCGGTCACCTCGGGGCCGACCATGTGGGCGCCGAGCAGCTCGCCGGTCTTCGCGTCGAAGATGGTCTTCACGAAGCCTTCGGGCTCGCCCATCGCGATGGCCTTGCCATTGCCGATGAAAGGAAAGCGGCCGATGCGCAACTCATGCCCGCGCGCCTTGGCCGC
>JBKJNV010000643.1:0-5473 GCA_046593435.1 Roseomonas sp. | reverse complement strand
TTCGCGCAGCGTCGCCAGCGTGCCGGCCCAGATATCTTCGGGCTCATGCTCGACCCAGCCGGGGGAGGGGAAGTGCTGCGGCAGCTCGCGGCTGGCCGTGCGCAGCGGCGCGAGGCTCGCATCGAACAGGATCGCGCGCGTCGAGGTCGTCCCCTGATCGATCGCGAGCAGCATCGCTTCATCCATCCTCTGGTCTCCAGCCGCAAGCCCGAGGATACTCCAGCGCAGGAGGAACCAACACCATGCCCCGTCAGCTTTATGAACTCTGCGGCGCCGACCCTGCCCGGGTGTTCAGCCCCTTCTGCTGGCGCAGCCGCATGGCCCTCGCGCACAAGGGCCTCGACTTTACCTCCACGCCCTGGCGCTTCGGGGAGACCGCCGCCCTGGCCTTCTCGGGCTCGGAGAAGGTGCCGGTCCTCGTCGATGGCGAGCGCAGCATCGCGGATAGCTGGGCCATCGCCGAATACCTGGAGGACACCTACCCCGACGCGCCATCGCTGTTCGGCGGGCCGGGCGGGCGGGCGATGTGCCGCATGATCGGCCACTGGACGGATCTCGTGGTGCAGGCCGGCATCGTCACGCTGATCGTGGCCGACATCGCCCCCCATCTCGGCCCGGCCGACCGCGCCAACTTCCTCGCCTCGCGCGAGAAGCGCTTCGGCAAGCCGCTCGCCGAGGTCATCGCCGGGCGCGAGGGCCGGGTCGCGGATTTCCGCCGCGCACTCTACCCGTTGCGCACCACGCTGAAGGATTTCCCCTATCTCGGCGGCGCCGCGCCGAACTACGCCGACTACACGGTGTTCGGCGCCTTCCAATGGGCGCGCTGCGTCAGCGACTTCGCGCTGCTGGAGGCTGGTGACGCGGTGCATAAATGGCGCGGCCGCATGCTCGATGCCTTCGGCGGGATGGCGCGCGCGACACCGGCGAGCGAGGCGGCGTGAGCATCCGGGCGGCACGCCGCCCCGTAGCGATGCGGCAGCCAAGAAAAAGGACACGCGCATGACCTTCACCCGCACCCTCCTCGCCGCCGCCGCAGTGCTCGCGCTCGGTGCCGGCGCCATCGCGCAGACGCGCTACACGCCGGGGCCGCACAACATCGAGTTGCCGGCCGACTGGCAGGCGCGCTTCATCCGCTACACCACGGTCGACAATGCGGCGCGCAAGATCATCCGCAACATCTACGTGAACCCGGAATCCTTCGCCGCCGCGCGGCCCGGCCAGCCGATGCCCGACGGCACATTCCTGATCATGGCGGACCAGCGCGCGCGCGTGGGTGCGGATGGCAATCCGCTGCTCGACACCGCCGGCCGCTTCATCCCCGAGCCTGGCTGGATCGCCATCGGCGTGCAGCAGCGCAACCCCGGATGGGGCGAGGGCTACCCCGCGCATCTGCGCAATGGCGAATGGGAGTATGCGCGCTTCAACGGCGATGGCAGCCGCAACAACGCCTCGGTCGAGGCCTGCTTCACCTGCCACATCGGCACCCGCGCGAGCCAAGATTTTACCTTCGGCTACTGGGACTACGTGCAGGCGCGCCGGTGACAGTCACGCGAAGGCGCGCCCGATGACAGCCGCGCGCGTCACCGCCGACGGCCGGGTCACCTTCCAGGACATGCAGTTCCGCTGCGCCCTGGGTGCGGCCGGCATCCGCGCGGTCAAGCAGGAGGGCGACCACGCCACACCGGCCGGCCTGCTGCCGATCCGCCGCCTGCTGTACCGCGCCGACCGCATCGCCCCGCCGGAGGGTTCGCTGCCGCGCGCACCGCTCGCGCCCATGGATGGCTGGTGCGACGACCCGCTGCACGCGGACTACAACCGGCCCGTGACGCTGCCGCACCCCGCGTGCCACGAACACCTGTGGCGCGAGGATGCGCTCTACGACCTGATCGGCGTGCTGGGCTGGAACGATGCGCCGGTGGTGCGCGACCGCGGCAGCGCGATCTTCCTCCATATCGCACGCACGGACTACGCCCCCACCGAGGGCTGCGTCGCCATGACCCTGCCGGATCTACGGCGGCTGCTGGCCATGGGCGCATCATCGCTGGAGATTATCCCCTAGACCGGATATTCTCCGGTCATGGATGAAATCGACCGGAACATCGCCATCGCCCTGCAACAGGACGGTAGCGCGGGGCTTGCCGAATTGGCCAAGGTCTCGGGCCTCTCCGTCTCCGCCACCGCCGAGCGCGTGAAGCGGCTGGAGGAGCGCGGCGTGGTGCGCAGCTGGCGCGCCGACCTCGACCCGGTCCACGTCGGCTGCCCCTTGCTCGGCTTCGTCTTCGTGGCCCTTCGCCCCGGGCGCGACGACGCCGCCTTCCGCCGAGCGATGGCGCGGCATGAGCATGTGCTGGAATGCCATCGCGTCACCGGGCCGTGGCACTTCCTGCTCAAGCTGCGCGTCGCGGACCTTCCCGCTTTCGAGACCTTCCTCGATGAGGAACTGCGCGGGCAGCCTTCGGTCGAGCGCCTGGAATCGCTGATCGCCATCGCCACCGAGAAGGAGACCGCGCTGCTGCCCGTCGCCCCGGCCACCGAGGAGGAATAGCCTGAGCCGCCGCCAGATCGAGATCACGCCGGAACTCGTCATCCGCGCCTATCGGGCGGGACTGTTCCCGATGGCGGAAGGGCGCGACGCAACGCGGCTGCACTGGCTCGACCCCGAACTGCGCGGCGTGCTGCCGATCGAGGGGTTTCACCTGCCCCGCCGCCTCGCGCGCACCGCGCTTTCGGCGCGCTTCCGCGTCACCAGCAACGTCGATTTCGCGGCCACGCTGGCGGGCTGCGCCGCGCCGGCGGAAGGGCGCGGCGACACCTGGATCAACCCTGAAATCATGCAGCTGTTCACCGCGCTGCATCGGGACGGCGTCGCGCACTCCGTCGAATGCTGGGACGGCGCCGCGCTGGTGGGCGGGCTGTACGGCGTGGCCCTCGGCGGTGCCTTCTTCGGCGAGAGCATGTTCTCGCGCGCGCGCGACGCCTCCAAGGTCGCGCTCGTGCATCTGGTCGCGCGCCTGGCACTCGGTGGTTTCACCTTGCTGGACACGCAATTCCTCACGCGGCACCTGACGCAGTTCGGCGCGCATGAAATCCCCCGCGCCACCTACAAGGCGCGCCTTGCCGAGGCCCTTGAGGTCGAGGCGGCATGGCGCGAACCGGACGCCGCCGCCCTCGCCGCCACCATCCGCGGGATGCGCGGCGCCGGCTGACACCTGGACCTTCCGCCCATCCGTGCCAGGATGGTTAAAAATCGGAGGACCGCGCATGTCAGCCTATACCGTCGGCGATCTCGTCGCCGAGTTCCTCTCGCGCATCGGCGTCACCACCGCCTTCGGCATCGTCTCGGTGCACAACATTCCCATGCTGGACGCGATCGCGCGACGCAACGCGCTGCGCTTCGTCATGGCGCGGGGCGAGATGGGCGGCGCGCACATGGCCGATGGCTATGCGCGCGTCTCCGGCGGGCTGGGCGTGCTGTTCTCCTCGACGGGGCCGGGGGCGGCCAATGCGGTGCCCGGCCTGGTCGAGGCGCGCTTTGCCGGCTCACCGGTTCTGCACATCACCGGCCAGACCGCGACGCGCTTCATCGACCGCGACACCGGCACCGTCCATGACGTCCCCGGCCAGACCGCGATGCTCGCCGCCGTGGGCAAGGCCGCGCACCGCGTGCGCAGCGCGGCCGAGGCCTATGGCGTGCTCGTTCGCGCCGCGACCGAGGCGCTGACCCCGCCGATGGGTCCCGTTTCGGTGGAAATCCCCATCGACTTGCAGCGCGCGGTGATCCCGCGCCCGACGTCGCTCGACACGCTGGTATTGCCGGTGCCGCCGCCGCTGCCGCCCAGCGAGGCCGCGTTGGATGAGGCGGCAGCGATCCTCGCCACGGCGAAGCGGCCGATGCTCTGGCTCGGCAATGGCGCGAAGGGCGCGGGTGCGGCGGTGGCGCGGCTGATGGCGCTGGGCTTCGGCGCGGTCTCCTCCTGGAATGGCCGCGGCACCGTCGCCGAGGACCACCCGATGAGTTTTGGCGCCCTGCACGGCAATGGCGCCCCGCGCATTGCGGATTTCTACGCCGGCGTCGATGCGATGCTGGTGCTGGGTTCACGCCTGCGCGGGCATGAGACGGGGGATTTTTCCCTCAAGCTGCCGGCGCGGCTGATCCAGGCCGATGTGGATCCCGCCGCCGAAGGCCGCACCTACCCCGCGGAGCTGTTCATCCATGGCGATGCGGGGCTTGTCGCCGATGGCCTGGCGCGGCGCCTCGCCGGGCGCATGACGGTCGCGCCGGACTTCGCCGCCGACTTCGCGCAGGCGAAGCGCGAGGCGGGCGAGGCGTATCGCGCGACACTCGGCCCCTATGCCGATTTCGCGGACCAGATGCGGGCCGCACTGCCGCGCGATGGCGTCTGGGTGCGCGACATCACCATCAACAATTCCAGTTGGGGCAACCGGATCATGCAGATCTACGGACCCCATGATTCCGTGCACCCGGTGGGTGCCGCGATCGGGCCCGGCCTGCCGCTGGGCATCGGCGCCGCACTTGCGGCCACAGGGCGAAAGACGGTCGCGATGGTGGGCGATGGCGGCTTCGCGCTGAACCAGACCGAGCTGTGGACGGCCGCGCAGGAAAACCCGGACCTCTGCATCGTGGTGATGAATGACCGCGGCTATGGCGTGATCCGCCACATCCAGGATGCCGTGGTGGATGGCCGCCGCTTCGCCGACAAGCTGGTCGGGCCCGACCTGCAGAAGCGGGCCGCACTCGCCGGCATCCGCGCCTACAAGGTCGATGCGGCAGAGGCATTCGGCGCCACCATCGCGCAGGCCCTGGCCACCCCTGGCCCGTCGCTGGTGGAGGTAGACATGATCGCGATTGGCGAGCACCCGCCCTACGCGCCCTACGCCACCATGGGCAAGCACGCCGAGCGCACGGCTCAGCGCAACACGCGATAGGCGAGGAAACCACCGAGGCTGCCGCTGGCAACGACCACGGCCATCGGCAGCGCGGTGCCGTCATGCAGCAACCCGGTCAGCGCGCCGGCCACCGCGCCGAGCGAGAATTGCAGCGTCCCCAGCAGGGCCGAGGCGCTGCCCGCTACGCGCCCATGCGGCGCCATTGCGATGGCAGCCGATAGCGGCAGGATTGCACCCAGCGCGGCGATGCTGAGCGCGAGGCCTGTGAGCAGCAGGGCCAGACCCTGCTGCCCCATTGCCGCGCCGAGGACCAGCACGCCGCCCCCCGCGAGCGGCACCAGCAGCGCGATGCGCAACAGCCGCGCCGGTACCGCATGCTTCGTCGCCCAGGCATTGACCTGGGAGACCGCGATGAGCCCCGCCGCGTTGGCGCCGAACACCAGCGCATAGGATGTCGGCCCCAGGCCATGCAGCTCCATCAGCACGAAGGGTGAGCTCGTGATGTAGGCGAACATGCGCGCGATGCAGAGCCCGCTGGCGAGGGCGGTTCATGGGACCCGCCCTC
>JBKJNV010000077.1:0-3826 GCA_046593435.1 Roseomonas sp. | reverse complement strand
CGACTGGCCCGAGGGATTTTGTCGCCGCGATATCGGCTGGCGCGCTTTGCGCTGAACACAGGGAGAGAACGCCATGTCCGTCCGTATTCTGGAAGTGCACGAGGTGACGAAATCGGTCGCCTCGCCCATCGCCAATGCCTATATCGATTTTTCGAAGATGACGCTGAGCCTGGTCGCCGTGGTCACCGATGCGGTGCGCGATGGGCGGCGCGTGGTGGGCTATGGCTTCAGCTCCAACGGGCGCTATGGGCAGGGCGCGCCGATGCGCGAACGCTTCCTGCCGCGCATCGCGGAGGCCGACCCGGCTTCGCTGCTGGATGCGGCGGGGACCAATCTCGACCCGGAAAAAATCTGGGCGACGATGTTCCGCAACGAGAAGCCGGGTGGGCATGGCGAGCGCAGCGTGGCGATCGGCACCATCGACATGGCGGTGTGGGATGCGGTCGCGAAGATCGAGCGCAAGCCGCTGTTCCGGCTGCTCGCGGAACGCCAGGGTACTGCGGCCGATCCGCGCGTCTTCGTCTATGCGGCGGGGGGCTACTATTACCCGGGCAAGGGCCTCGATGGCCTCACCGATGAGATGCGCAGCTATCTCGACCGCGGCTACACGGTGGTGAAGATGAAAATCGGCGGTGCCACGCTGGCCGAGGATTGCGCGCGGATCGAGGCGGTGCTGCGCATGCTTCCCGCAGGCTGCCGCCTGGCGGTGGATGCGAATGGCCGCTTCGATTTGGCGACCGCGATCTCATACGCCAAGGCACTGATGCCGTATGACCTGTTCTGGTACGAGGAGGCTGGCGACCCGCTGGACTATGCGCTGCAGGCCGCACTCGCCGAGCATTATGCGAACCCGATGGCGACGGGGGAGAACCTGTTCTCGATGCAGGATGCGCGCAACCTGATCCGCCATGGCGGCATGCGCCCCGATCGGGACTGGCTGCAATTCGACTGCGCGCTGTCCTATGGGCTGGTGGAATACCTGCGCACGCTGGCGATGCTGCGGGATGCGGGGTGGTCACCCACGCGGTGTATCCCGCATGGCGGGCACCAGATGTCGCTCAACATCGCGGCGGGGCTGGGGCTGGGGGGCAATGAGAGCTACCCGGACCTGTTCCAGCCCTATGGCGGGTTCCCCGATGGTGTGCGGGTGGAGGCCGGGCACATCACCATGCCGGAGCTGCCGGGCATCGGGTTCGAGGGCAAGTCCGACCTGATCCGGGTGATGCGCGAACTCGCGGATTAGGGTGCGCTGACGGGGCGGCTGCCAAAGCTGTCCTGCGGCACGCCCTTGCCCAGCGACATGTGCGAATGCACGCCGAGCCAGGTGCCGTCCGGCTGCTTCGCGAGCGTGATGGTTGCGCGTCCGGGGCGGGGGAAGGGTGTGCCGTCCTGGGCGAAGCCGGTGCTGGTCCAGGGCGCGATGGCGATGGCGAGCGCGCCATCCGGGGACGCCATGATGAGCGTGTTCGGCAGGTCGAAGGCGAAATCGGCGGTACGCGGCCAGACATTGTCCCATTGCGTCGCCTGCCAGGCGGCCCGGCTGCGCACCAGCTCCTGGAAGGTGCCGAAGATGACGATATCCTCGTGCCAGAAGGGGCGTGCGGCGGCGTAGTCCACGCGGCGGACATGGCCGGCGAAGCGGTCCAGCCAGTCACGCAGCGTGGCGGTCAGCGCGGCGTCCGCGATGGGCAGTGGCAGCGCCATGGTCAGACCCTTTCGCTGATCTTGATCGCGATCTTGCATCCCAGCTTGATGATGGCGTGCAGCGGGCGGTAAGCGGGGGCAAGCTCGGCCTCGTTTTCCAGGCCGATGGCGCGGTGTTCGAGTTCCTCCTGCCGGAAACGCTCGATGGTGTCGCGGAGCGGGGCTTCCTCATCGCCGAGGGCTTCGTGCTGTTCGCGGTAGTGTTCGTCGATGGCTTCCTCGACGGCGACGGTGCAGGCCATGGCACCGCGCGGGCCGAGCAGGGCGGTGGCCGCGCCGAGTGCGAAGCCGGCGACATGCCAGATGGGCAGCAGTGCGGTGGGGCGGACGCGGCGTTCGGCGATGAGCTTCGCGAAGGTGTCCAGGTGGACCTGCTCCTGCGCCTGCATGTGGCGCAGCACGGGTTCATGCTTGGTGCCTTTGAGGATGGCGAGCTGGCCCTGGTAGATGCGCTGGGCGCCGTATTCGCCGGCGTGGTCGACGCGGATCATGCGCGCGATGGTCTCGGCCGCGGTGGGGTCGCCGGGCAGTGCGTTCGTGCGGGTCATGGGCGGGCTCCTTTGCGGAGGAATGTCAGGCCGAGCGCGGCCAGGGCAAGGGCGTAGAGGAAATTCATCCCCGCCATGGAGACCGGCAGCCCGGGGATCAGGAAGGTCGGCGCGTCGCAGGGGGTGGCGGGCGTGGGGGCCATGTTGCGCAGCAGGTCGTCCACGCTGCCCCCCGCGGTGCCGGTATTGGCGGCGCGGCAGGAGGGCAGCGGCGAGGGCCACCAGCCATACTCCACGCCCACATGGAGGGCAGCGATGGCGCCGGAGCCGAGGACGGCCAGAATGGCGCCGGCCAGCAGCGGGGTGCGGGCGCGGGGGATCAGCGCCGCCCCCACGGCCAGAACGGCCGCCACCCAGTAGGGCCAGCGCTGCCACAGGCACAGCGCGCAGGGGGCCAGGCCCCAGGATTCGCTGGCCATGGCGAAGATGGGCGCCGCGGCCGCGAGGATGGCGATCAGGATCGGCATGGGCCCTAGATCGCGCCGATTGCGCGCCGCCGCAACTGGACCCGCACCGCGGGGGCAGCGTAGCCTCGCTTCCGAAACGGGGGGACACGCATGAATCCGATCACCATCTGGGGCCGCACTTCATCGAGCAACGTGATGAAGCTGCTCTGGCTGTGCGAGGAGCTGGGCGTGGCCTTCGAGCGGATCGATGCCGGCGGCGCCTTCGGCCGCACGCGCGACCCCGACTACCTGGCGATGAACCCGAACGCGACGGTGCCCACCATCTCCGAGGCCGATGGCTTTTCCCTGTGGGAGAGCAATTCGATCATGCGCTACATCTGCGCCACCCGCGCGCCGGGGACGCCACTGTACCCCGCCGAACCTCGGGCGCGGGCCGATGTGGAGCGCTGGATGGACTGGCAGATCGCCTCCATCAACGGGCCGATGTCGGCCATCTTCTTCACCTATGTCCGCACGCCCGAGGATAAGCGCGACTGGCCGGCCACGCACGCCGCGCGCGACCGGGCGGAGGCGCTGTGGCGCATGGCGGAAGCGCGGGTAGCGACGCAGCCCTTCATCGCCGGGGATGCGCTGACCTTGGCTGACATCGCGCTCGGTCCCTATCTGCATCGCTGGTTCGCACTGCCCATCGAGCGGCCATCCATGCCGGCGCTGCAAGCCTGGCAGAAGCGCCTCGCGACGCGACCGGGCTATGCCAAATACCTTGCCGTGCCGATGACCTGAACAGGGAGGACACCACCATGCTGGACACACCGGCCATCACCACGCTCCGCCGCGGCGAAGGCGCCGCATTTGACGCGGGGCT
Source organism: Roseomonas sp. (assembly GCA_046593435.1). Lineage (GTDB taxonomy): Bacteria > Pseudomonadota > Alphaproteobacteria > Acetobacterales > Acetobacteraceae > Plastoroseomonas. Next base: position 302 of record JBKJNV010000077.1, on the reverse strand, counting down.
GCGCGCCTTCTTCGCCTATCGCGACCTCGGCATCCACCAGGCGACTAAGGGTAGTTTTGGTGCGCACGTCATCAAGGCGGTGCCCGGCGAAGGGGCCAAGCCCACCTGGCACAATCATGAGCTGGATTTCCAGATGGTCTATATCCTCAAGGGCTGGGTGCGCTTCGAATATGAGGATATCGGCAAGGTCGAGCTGCGCCCGGGCGATTGCATCTACCAGGCGCCGCGCGTGCGGCACCGCGAGATCGCGCACTCCGAGGATCTGGAGCTGATCGAGATCACCTCGCCGGCGGAGTTCAAGA
>JBKJNV010000545.1:0-11580 GCA_046593435.1 Roseomonas sp. | reverse complement strand
TGCCAACCTCACGCTGCTCGAAGGCACCGCGGGCGATATCCTTCGTGACGCTGGCGGCGCGGTCACTGGTCTGCTCACCGAAGCGGGGGAGGAGATCGCGTGCGGTGCGGTCATCGTGACGACCGGCACTTTCCTGCGCGGCGAGATTCACATCGGAGAACGCCGCACACCGGCCGGGCGGGCTGGAGACGCGCCTTCGACAGCGCTTGCCTTGGCCTTCGACCGGCTCGGGCTGCCTTTGGCGCGGCTGAAGACCGGCACGCCGCCGCGCCTTGATGGGCGCACAATCGATTGGGCCAGGGTCGAACTGCAATGGGGCGATGCCGTCCCCGAGCCGCTCTCCTGGTTGACGGAGCGCATCACGAACCGCCAGGTCGCCTGCGGCATCACGGCAACCACGCCTGAGACGCATGCCTTGATCCGGGCCAACCTGCACGCAACGGCCGTCTATTCTGGCCGCATCCAGGGTGCGGGTCCCCGCTACTGCCCTTCCATCGAAGACAAAGTGACCCGCTTCGCAGACCGCGAACGGCACCAGATCTTCCTTGAGCCCGAAGGGCTCGATGACCACTCGGTCTACCCGAATGGTATTTCCACTTCCCTGCCTGAACCCGTCCAGGCGGCGATGATCGCGTCCATTCCGGGCTTGAAACGCGCAGTCATCCTGCGCCCTGGCTACGCCATCGAATATGACTACGTCGACCCGCGCGCCCTGCACGCGACGCTGGAACTTCGCGCGGTCCCCGGCCTGTTCCTCGCCGGTCAGATCAACGGAACCACCGGGTATGAGGAAGCAGCGGCACAGGGTCTGCTCGCCGGCGTGAACGCCGCGCGGCGGGCCGACGGCAACGCACCCGACCGCCTGCTGTCGCGCGCCGAGGCCTATGCGGGCGTCATGATTGACGACCTGACGCTGCAAGGCGTCTCCGAGCCATACCGCATGCTCACGGCCCGGGCCGAGCACCGCCTCGCTCTGCGTGCCGACAATGCCGGGCTCCGGCTGACGGATATCGGGATCGCCTGGGGCTGCGTCGGCGGGGAACGAGCGCGGCGCCACGCTGCCTTCAAAGGCTCCGTCGCAGAAGCACTCGCACGCTCCCGGTCGGACACGGCGACACCATCCCAACTCGCTGCGCTCGGCATCGCGATCAATCAGGATGGGCGGCGCCGCACTGCGCTGGAGACGCTGGGCTTGCCCGAAATCAACGTCGCGGAAGCGGGGCGGGCCTTTCCCTGGCTGCTCGACCTCCCGCCGTCGATCCGTTCCCAATTGGAGGCCGAAGCCCTCTACGCCCCCTATCTGGAGCGTCAGGACGCCGAGCTCCGCCTGATCGCGCGGGAGGAGCGCACCCGCATCCCTGAGGCCACTGACTTCGCTACCATCCCCGGCCTGTCCAACGAGATGCGGCAGAGGCTTGTGCAGGCGCGTCCGGGCACGCTCGGGGGAGCCGGGCGTGTCCCCGGGATCACACCAGCCGCAATGGCCGCCCTGGCGGTCCACCTGCGCCGCGCCAACGCCGCCTGATGACAGAGCACACCGTGCGCACGCCCCAGGGTCCAAGGTGACGCCTGACCTCGCGACGCGGCTGGCGGCGTTCAAGGCGCTGCTGCTCACCTGGAATGCCCGTATCAACCTGGTCTCGGCCGGAGATGCTGCGAATCTGGACCAGCGCCATATCGCCGACAGCCTGCAACTCCTGCCGCTGCTGCCGCCGTCGGGCTGCTGCGCCGACCTGGGCTCCGGTGCGGGCTTCCCCGGCTTGGTCCTCGCGGCGGCGGAGCCTGAACGCGCCTGGCAGCTTGTCGAATCAGATCGCCGCAAGGCGGCGTTTCTGACCGAAGCGGCGCGCAGCATGGGCTTACGGAACGTCACCATTCACGCCAGCCGCATCGAAGCGACCGCCCTGCCCCCGCTCGCAGCCCTGACCGCCCGCGCCTTGGCGCCGCTGGACGTTCTGCTGAGCCACGCTTCGCGCTTCCTCGCCCCTGGTGGCGTTGCGATCTTTCCGAAAGGCCGGGCCGCCGAAGCCGAGTTGACCGAAGCGCTTCAGCGCTGGACATTGCGCGCCGAGCGAATCCCGAGCGCCACCGACGCCGCCGCCACCATCCTCCGATTGAGCGAGATCGCCCGTGCCGGCGCATAAATCCCCACGCATTACCGTCTTTGCCAACCAAAAAGGCGGGGTGGGCAAGACCACCACCGCCATCAACCTCGCGGCGGCCCTTGCGCAGAGCCGCCGTGTCCTGCTGATCGACCTGGACCCGCAGGGGAATGCCTCCACGGGCCTCGGCATTCCCCGCCACGAACGCGGCGCGGGCACCTATGCGGCGCTGGCCGGCGGCCAGGCTCTCTCCGATCTGACCCGCCCGACCATGCTCGAGCGGCTGACCATCCTGCCTGCCGATCCCGACCTTGCCGGCGCCGAAGTCGAGCTCGCGGCCGCTGAGCGCCGCGAACACAGGCTGGCCGACGCCCTTTCTCCGCGGGAAATTGCCGGCTTCGATGAGATCTTCATCGATTGCCCGCCCTCCCTGGGCCTGCTCACCCTCAACGCTCTGGTCGCTGCCGACAGCGTGCTCGTGCCGCTCCAATGCGAGTTCTTCGCCCTTGAGGGTGTCAGCCAGATCACCCGCACGGTGGACCGCGTGGCGCGCTCGCTCAACCCGCGCCTTGCCCTGGAAGGCATCCTCCTGACAATGTTTGATCGTCGAAACAATTTGTCGGAACTGGTGGCGAACGACGTCCGCGCCTTCTTCGGCGCCAAGGTCTTCGCAACGATGATCCCCCGCAATATACGCCTCAGCGAGGCCCCCTCGCATGGCCTGCCCATCGCGCTGTACGATCCACGCTCGCCGGGCGCCGCAGCCTACCAGGCCCTCGCCGAAGAATTTCTCGCACGCAAGAGGACCGCGCCATGAGCGGCAAGAAGCCCCCGCGCCTTGGCATGGGATTGTCGGCCCTGATGGGCGAATCGCCCACACCTGGCCCTGTGGCGGCACGCAGTCTTCCGATCGAGGCACTCGAACCCGGCCCATTCCAGCCGCGTGGTCCGATCGACCCGGCAGACCTCGAGGAGCTCACCGGCTCAATTCGCGAACACGGCATTCTCCAACCGATCCTGGCGCGCCCGAAACCCGGGGCCGTCGGCGCCTTCCAGATCATTGGCGGTGAGCGCCGCTGGCGCGCAGCACAGCTTGCCGGGCTGCATGAGATCCCGGTCCTCATCCGCGAATTCGACGACCGCACCGCCATGGCCGCCGCGCTGGTCGAAAATCTGCAGCGCGAGGACCTCAATGCCATCGAGGAGGCGGAGGGCTACGCCCGCCTCACCGAGCAATTCGGCCTGACCCAGGACGCGCTGGGCAAGGCAGTTGGCAAGTCGCGCAGCCATGTTGCAAACACCCTGCGCCTGCTGAACCTCTCGAGCCATGTGCGCGACCTGCTGCGCGACGGGCACCTGACCGCCGGCCATGCGCGCGCGCTGCTGACCGCGGCCGAGCCGGAAAAGCTCGCCAACCAGATCATTGCCCGTGGCCTGAACGTGCGCCAGGCGGAAGCGCTCGCCGCCGGCCGGGGGGCAGCCGCGCCCAACCACACCATGCGCACCCAGGACGCCGACGTTGCGGCGCTGGAGCGCACACTGACGGAAGCGCTCGGGCTGAAGGTGCGGGTCGCGTCCAGCGGTGCCGGCGGCAACCTGACCATCGCCTACAAGAACCTGGACCAGCTCGATGGTCTGGTGCGTCTTCTCCAGCCCGGGACCTAGCTACCCAGGCCCGCGGCGTCAGTCGCGGCGGCGATCGTAGTGATCGAAGTACTTCTTGGTGACTTGGTCCGTCTTCACCACGATGCACACATCCGTCGTGTTGAACTGGGGGTCGAGCACCGCGCCATCGCCCACGAAGCCGCCAAGCCGCAGATACCCCTTGATGAGCGGGGGCAGCGCGAGAGCGGCGGCGCGAGGATTGACGGCCGCTGGATCCATCCGCCGCATGTCCACGTACCGATCGGCGACCGCGCGCGGGCGAAGGTGCTCCGGCGCCAAATGGTGCGTGTAGAGGTAGGTCAGCTGTGGCGCGAGCACGTCCAGATCGGTGCCATGCAGCGATGCACACCCGAACATGACCTCGATGTCGTGCTTCCAGACATAGGCCGCGATTCCACGCCATAGCAGCTGCAGGGCCGCCCGCGTGCGATAAGCCTCATCGACGCAAGACCGACCGAGCTCCATCACCTTGCCCGGCAGCGCCATCAGCGCCGTGAGGTCATACTCCGCTTCCGAATAGAAACCGCCGACCCGGGCCGCGCCGGCCTTCTGGATCAGCCGGTATGTGCCCACGACCGCGTCCGGGCCGTCGCCGCGGTCGTGATCGATGACAAGCAGGTGGTCTGCGACCGCGTCGAAAGCGTCTGCATCCCGCCGCGAAGCCGCTGTCGCCGGGTCGGCGATGGCACCCATCTCCTCGTAGAACACCTTGTAGCGAAGCGCCTGCGCGGCATCGATCTCTGCCTCGGTCTCGGCCAGGCGCACGCCGAGATTAAGCGCGCGCACCTCGCCGAAGCCTGCCGCATCCTGCAATGCCATCAGCGCGTGGCCTCCGCCGGCGCGGCGGACGTGTCATCGGCTTCGCGTTGCCCGAAAATCTCCAGACGGAACTGCACCATGGAAAAGCCCAGCCGCGCAGCAATGGCCTGGGCCAGCCGCTCGAAGGCGTCGTCGACGAATTCGATCACGCGGCCGGTCTCGACATCGATGAGGTGGTGGTGCTGGCCATGCTCGGTCGGCTCATAGCGTGCCCGGCCGCCACCGAAATCCCGCCGGTCGAGGATGCCCTTCTCCTCCAGCAGCCGCACCGTCCTGTAGACGGTTGCGACGGAGACCTTGCTGTCCAGCGCCAGCGCGCGCCGGTACAGCTCCTCGACATCCGGATGGTCCTCGGCTTCGGAGAGCACGCGCGCTATCAGACGCCGCTGGCCGGTCATTTTCAGGCCGCGCTCGATGCAGAGCCGCTCGATCCGCGATGATTCCGGCGGCGCCTTGCTGGTGGGCAGCGCTGAGCCGCTCATGTCGGGGCGACGGGATGTCGGTCGCGTGTCCATAGGAAAAGCGCGATGTCCTCGGGGCGTTTACGCAGGATGCTGCGCACGATCATAGCCGTGCGCCGCCATCCGGCAAACCGCTGTGGTCCGAAGCGCTCTCAGACCGCCTTGGAGGCCACCGGGCGGCCCGCCCGCGGCGGACGGCCGCGCGGCTTGGTGCCGAGGCCAATCTTCTTGGCGAGGTTCGACCGGTGCTTTGCGTAGTTCGGGGCCACCATCGGATAGTCAGAGCCAAGGCCCCAACGCTCACGGTACTGTTCCGGAGAAAGGTTATAGGCGGTCTTGAGGTGCCGCTTCAGCATCTTAAGTTTCTTGCCGTCTTCGAGGCAGATAAGAAACTCGGGCGTGATCGATTTCTTGACCGGAACCGCGGGCTGCGGCTTTTCAGCAGCGGGGGCCGGCGGCGCGCCGACATTGGCCAGGGTGCGGTAGACATCCTGGATCAACCCTGGAAGGTCCGGCAACGAGACCGCATTGTTGGAGACGTGTGCGGCCACAATCTCTGCCGTCAGTCCAAGGATGTCGGGGTTGGTGCCGTTGTCGGCCATGTTCTTTGCCCATGTTTCAATCGATTGGCATGTATACGCATTTATGTCTTAGTCTTGCAATGGTCTGGCTGCCTATAAAGGAAAATTTCCGTGAATTCACAAATCAACGCCGAGAGGACCGCAGACCAAAGCATCGATGTCACAGGCGATCTGTGCCCGATGACCTTCGTCCATGTCCGTTTGGCACTGGATCGCTTGCCAGCGGCGGCCCAACTCACCGTGCTACTGCGGGGCGATGAAGCGCGGCGAAATGTTCCTCGCACGGCGGTAGATCAGGGGCATCAACTATTGTCGATTGAAGACCAGGCCGACGGTACGACCCGCCTGATCATCCAGAAAAAAGGCTGAAGCGCAGCACCAGCGCGTCTGCGCCATCGGCGTAGTAACGTCGCCGGCGCCCCGCAGGCTCGGCACCGGCTGCGCGGTACAGGGCCAGTGCCGGGGCGTTGCCCTCGGCGACTTCGAGGAACAGGGCGGACGCGCCACGCGCCTGCGCCGCCTGCTGCAGCGCGGCCAGAAGGGCGCGCCCCACGCCAGTGCGCCACGCTGCGGGACGCACGGCGATCGTGAGTACCTCCGCCTCCCCTGCGACCGCGCGGCCGAGTGCGAAGCCCAGAGGCTCCTCCCCGAAGGGCGGCGGGCCGGACAGGGCGAGCACGCCGAAGCCGCCCTGCCCCTGCAGCATCAGCGCGATCGCATCTGGACCCCAGCGCTCGGGGGGCGCGAAGGCCTCGGCATGGATCGCGGCGAGCACAGCGGCCTCAGCCGCCAGGGCTGGGCGCAGCATCATCCCCCGCGCACCGCCGGCGGTTCGGCGTAGAGCGGGCTGGCGTCGCGTGGCGGCAGCGTGCCGGCCAGCCGCGCGGCGGCGATGGCCGCCACCGCGGCAGCGCCCGGCAGGCGCGCCTCGGTGAGCAGGACGTCGATCCCGCGCGCAGCGAGCGTTGCCGCCACCAGCGCCGCGGCGTCGCCGGCAATGGCCAGCGGCCCGGCGGGGCGTGGCAGGGCGTCGATCCCGAAGATTTCGGGTGAGCCTTCCGGCATCCGGCTGCCCGCAGCGAAGCGTTCCAGCACGATGTTGCCGCGCTTGTTGTCGATAGCGGCCCACAGCGCACGTCCCTGGCGCCGGGCCGGGGGAACCGCTTCGGCCAGTGCCTCCCCGGTGGTGACGCCGATCAGCGCGGTGCCGACTGCGGCGGCCAGTCCCTCCGCCAGCGACAGGGCGGCGCGCAGGCCGGTGAAGCCACCCGGCCCAACCCCCACGGCCACGGCGTCCAGCGCGGTCGCCGTGACCCCGGCGCGGGCCAGCACCTCTGCCACCATGGGCGGCAGCAGGGCCGCCTGGCCGCGGGGGGCGATGTGGCTGGCCTCGGCAAGGAGGGCGCCATCCGACCAGATCGCGGCCGAACAGCGCCCAAGTGCGCCGTCAAGGGCGAGGATGAGCATCCCTTGCTCCTACCCCCGCGCCGCGATGCCGGCAAACCCGCGCGGTGGCGAAAATTTGAGGATGCAGGCAGGCCCAAGGCACGTCATTCTGGTTCCATCTCGCATGCCCGGAGGCTCCATGACCCTGTCGATCCTGCGCGCGGCCGCCCTTGCCGCGGCGTTGATGACCCCGCTGGCCGCGCGCGCGCAGGCTGCGCCGGAATTCCCCGGGCTGCGTGGCCTGACCACGCTCCAGGCCTATATCGGATTTATCGGTCGCCCCGCCGCGATCGCCGAATGCGGCTTCACCGAGGCCTTCCTCACCGAGCTGATGAACAACGTAGCGCGCGAACTGGGCCAGGTTGGCGTTACCGTCGCCCCGGGCAGCGAACGCGTGCCCATGAATGATGGGCTGCTGATGCGCACACCGGGCTACACCGTGGGTCTGCCGACGCTGGCGATCACCTCCGGCACGCTGAGCGTGAACCCGGGCCAGGGACCCCTTTGCGGCGCCGCCATCGGCCTCGCCCTTCGCGCCAATGGCAGTGGCACCGTCACCGCGACCGGCACCCGGTATGAGGGCGACATGGTGATCTGGATGGACGATGCCGCGCAGCTGCGCGACGCAGGGTCGATCACCACCGCCGTGCGCAATTCGATCGTGGCCGCGATGCAGGGCCTCGCCACCGCGATCCGCGCCGCCAATCCCGCAGGGGCCGTCACGCCGGGCGTCATGGCCTGCCCGGGACCGCTGAACGCGGCGCCTAATGCGCCGGCGCGGTTCAACTGCGCCTGTTCCGCCGGGGCTGCTGCCGCGGGCGCTTCAATTTGGGGCTTCGACGTCTACACCGATGACAGCGACATCTGCGTCGCCGCCATGCATGCCGGCGCCATCAGCCGCAATGGAGGCGTGGTGACCGTCTCCCGCGCCCCAGGGCAACAGAGCTACCGGGGCGGGGCGCGCAACGGCATCCTGTCCAGCACCTATGGGCCCTGGCAGCAGAGTTTTCGGGTGACAGCGGCAGGTGAGGCGACGCAGGCGCCGGTGCCTGGCAACGCGCGTGCCCCGGCGACGAAGTAGCGCGGCCCTCTCAGACCGCGACTTCGACCAGCACCGGCACATGGTCCGAAGCGCGCTCCCAGCCGCGCGCCGCCTTGAGGATGGTGTGGGAGCGCAGCCCGGGCGCCAGGTCCGGGCTCACCCAGACATGGTCCAGGCGGCGGCCACGATCCGCCGCTTCCCAGTCCCGCGCGCGGTAGGACCACCATGTGTAGAGCTTTTGGTCGGCGGGCACGAAGTGGCGCAGCGCATCATGCCATGACCCGGCGCGCTGCCAGGCGCCGATGGCCTCCACCTCGACCGGGGTATGCGAGACCACATCGAGCAATTGCTTGTGCGACCAGACATCGTGTTCGAGCGGGGCGATGTTGAGGTCGCCCACAAGCACGCTGCGCCGGGCCGGGCCGCGGGCCGCGTTCCAGGCGGTGATCTCCGCCACGAAATCCAGCTTGTGGGCGAATTTCACGTTCAGCGCCCGGTCGGGGATGTCGCCACCGGCGGGGACGTAGAAATCATGCACATCGACGGGTCCGCCGGGCGTGGCGAGGGTCACGCCGAGATGGCGGCAATCACCCTTCTCGCACCAGTTGGGGTCATCCGCGCGCACGGTGAAGGGAATGCGCGAGAGGATCCCCACGCCATTGTAGCCCTTCATGCCGCGATGGGCGATGTGCTCGAAGCCGAAGGCGCGCAGGCCTTCGGTCGGGAACAGCTCATCGGGGCATTTTGTCTCCTGCAGGCACAGGACATCGGGCGCGAGGTCGCGCACGACATCGCCCACCAGCGGCAGCCGCAGCCGGACCGAGTTGATGTTCCAGGTCGCGATCCGCAGCGGCCTGGTCATGCGAGCGCGCCATCGACCCACCCCCGGCCCGCCGCACGGGCCGCGAGCCCGAATGGGCGAACGCCGGAAGTTCCGCGCGAGGCACGCCGCCAGACGCGGCGCCCGTCGCCGGAGGGCACAGCACGCCACCCGTCCCCTTCGGCCCGCCCGCGGGCCGCGAGCCCGAATGGGCGAACGCCGGCAGTCCGGCGCGGCAAGCCGCAGGACGCGGCGCCCGCAGGGCCTAAAAAATAACGACGGTCATTCTTCATGACAGTCGCTTTCAAACGACCTTGACCACCACCGTGCCGACGCCCTCGACCACACCTTCGAGCAGGTCGCCGCGCTCGACAGCGGCCACATTCTCCGGCGTACCGGTCATGATCAGGTCGCCGGGTGCGAGCGTGACCAGGTGCGAGAGGTTCGAGATCACCTCAGGCACCGACCAGATCAGCTTGGACAGGTCCGAAGTCTGCCGAACCTTGCCGTTGACCTTGAGCTCGATGAGGCCCTTGGACACGTCCACGCCGGCGGCCGGCACCAGGGCGCCCATCGGGGCGGAGTGGTCGAAACCCTTGCCCATGTCCCAGGGGCGGCCGGTCTTCTTGGCCTCGTTCTGCAGATCGCGCCGCGTCATGTCGAGGCCGGCGCAATAGCCCCAGACATGCTTGAGCGCGTCGGCGACGGCGATGTTCGCGCCGCCCACGCCGATGGCGACGACCAGCTCCATCTCATGGTGCAACTGCTTCGACGCCGGCGGGTAGGGCATGTCCGCGTCGTTGATCACCAGCGCATCTGCGGGCTTGGCGAAGTAGAAGGGCGGCTCGCGGGTCGGGTCGGACCCCATCTCGATGGCGTGCTCGGCGTAGTTGCGGCCGACGCAGAAGATGCGGCGCACCGGGAACAGGGCCTCGCTGCCCACGATCGGCAGGGCGGAGACGGCGGGGGGCGGGACGACATAGGAGGGCAAGGCTGATCTCCGGGGCTGAATTGCGCCGGACGATAACGGCGCGCCTGCCCCGCGCAATCCCGCGCATGAAAAAAAAGCGCCCGGTCAGGGGGGTGACCGGGCGCCGTACTCACTTTTCCGATCGGAGTGGTCGGGCGAACCGGCAGGGGATACCGGGATCGTCCACCGGCGTAGACCACCGGCTTCCTCAACATAGCAAGTGTGTCGCGCGAATTCACGCCCCTTCTCGTTGCCGAACGCGTGTGCCTGCCATACGCCTGGCGCAGGCCGCCCGATCCGCCTACTCGGCGGCCATCGGGACGGCGCCCGCCGGTGCCGTGCGGCGCGCGGCCCAGGCGCGGCAGGCCTCGCCGAACACTTCGAACATGCGGCGGCTGAGGCGATCCCGCTCCCAGTCGTATTCGGGGTGCCATTGCACGCCCAGGAGCCAGCCGCAGCCATCGGGGCAGGTTACAGCCTCGATGGTGCCGTCGGGCGCCCATGCTTCGGCATTCAGCCGCGGGGCCAGGCGCTGGACGCCCTGGTTGTGCAGGGAATTGACATCGAGCGTTGTCGCACCGTCGAGCATCGACGCCAGCCGGCCATTGCCGGCCAGGCGCACCGCATGCGCCTTGCCGACGCGCACCGCCGGCAGCGTCTGTTCGGACGGCGTCGAGTGGTCCATGCGGCCATCGAGGTCCTGGATGCGCTGGTCCAGGCTGCCGCCCAGCGCCACGTTCAGTTCCTGCATGCCGCGGCAGATCGCGAAGGTCGGCAGCCCCGCCTGCACCGCCGCGCGGATGAGCGGCAGGGTGGTGGCATCGCGCTGCTGGTCCTCCGGCGTGCCCGGGGCGTGATCCGGGCCTTCGTAATGGCCGGGCCAGACATTGCTGCGGCTGCCGGTGAGGATCAGCCCATCGAGCCGCGGCAGCAGGTCCGCCACGACATCGGGGCCCGCGGCCGGAAGCAGCACCGGCAACCCGCCCACCGGGCCGAGCACGACATGGACGTAGCTGTTCGAGGCCGCGTGGTTCGGCGTGCCGAAGATGCCGAAGGCCTTGACGCAGCAGGAGATACCGATGAGGGGCCGCATGACAGGATCGTGGAACGTCGGCATGGCGCAATCAAGGCATCTAAGGGGTTAAAAAGGGCTTTCGCGACCAGATTGCGCGCCGACGTGCAATCAGTGCCGCTTCCAGGTCAGGACCAGCACATCCCGCGCGGAAGGCAGCGCCGCATCGACCGGCTCGATCGGGCTCACGCCGTGACGCACGCGGCGGTCGTCCAGGATGGCGCTGTCCAGCAGGTCGTGCAGGGTGAAGCGCGCCAGCGGCCGGCCATCCAGCGCCTCGACCAGCGTCTGGCCGCCGGCGAGGTTCATCCGTCGCAGCATGGCGATGACGACGAGGTCGACACCATCCTGGTGCACACCCTCGGGCGTCGGGTAGCCCGGTGCGCCGGGCGCGGCCTCAATGCGGAACTGATGCGCCTCGACGAACCAGCGGTGCGGGCCGGCGAGGCTGTCGGCCAGGCCGCGGCCGAGGTTGAGCAGGGCGTGCAGCGCGGCGTTGGCGCCGATCGCGTCTTCCATCGGGGCGAACCAGCGGTCCATGCCGCCATTGAGCGTGTTGTGCACCACGGCCTGGAAATGCGCCGCGTGCTCGCCGCGCGCAT
>JBKJNV010000542.1:0-4391 GCA_046593435.1 Roseomonas sp. | reverse complement strand
AGGTCATCCTGCGCGAAGCGGGCGGCACCATCACCGACCCCGACGGCAACGACCCCTACCCCGCCGGCAACATAGTCGCCGGCAACGCCACCCTGCACCCGCGCCTGCGCGAGATCGTCGCGGAGGGCATCGCGAGCATCCGCGCATGACGCGGGCCCTCGCCTTATTGCTGCTGCTGGCGCTGCCTGCCGCGGCGCAGCCCCCCGGCACCATCGAGTTCCTCCCCGAACCCGCGGAGGCCGCCCTCGAAGGCCCCGCGCCCCCGCCCGAAGCCGCCCCCCGCGCCTTCCCGCTGCAATTCCTGGCCGAGCCCCTGCCCGTCTCCATGGATGCCCCGGCCGCCCCCCCGGCCGAGGCACCCCGCCCGGTCCAACTCGCCCAGCAGCCGGCGCCAGGCGCCGACGAGGCCGCGTTGCCCAGCGCCCCCGCCGCCGCCCCGCCTGCCCCGCCGGAACTCTCGCCACGCCCCGCCCCGGCGCCCGCCCGCGTGGCACCGCCCTCGCAGGTTCCCCTGCCGCCGGGTCTGCAAGCCTTGCCCAATGGCGGCCTGCGCATCCAGGGCGCCACGCTCGATGCCCCGACGCGGGCGGCGCTCGCGGATTACGGCCGCCGCCTCCAGGCCCTCCCCCGCGGCCGCGTCACCATCCTCGCCGAGGTCGCCGGCCCCGCCGAGGATGCCCACACCGCCCGCCGCCTCTCGCTCACCCGCGCCCAGGCGGCCAAGGACGCGCTGATGGAAGGCGGGCTGGACCCGACGCGCATCGACCTTCGCCCCCTCGGCCGCACCGCGACGGGCATGGACCGGCTGGATGTGCTACCTCCGGGCGTTGACCGGAGCGACTCGCCGCGATGACCCGACCGACCTCCTACCTGATCCGCATGGCTGCTTTCCTGGCCATCGTGCTGCTGGTCACCATCCTGCTCGCCCCGCAACTGGCGTCCGCCTTCGCTGCCAACCCGGTGCTCAATGGCCTGATCGTCGGCGTGCTGATCTTCGGCTGCGTCTGGACCGTCGCCCAGGTGATGGCGCTCAAGCGCGAGGTCGAGTGGCTGGACGGCTTCCGCGGCCCCAAGGGTTCCGGCATCGGCGAGCCGAAACTGCTAGCGCCCATGGCGTCGATGCTGGCCGCGCGCCGCTCGGACCGGCTCTCGCTCTCGGCTGTGGCCATGCGTTCCGTGCTAGACGGCATCATCGGGCGGCTCGATGAGAAGCGCGAACTCTCCCGCTACATCACCGGTCTGCTGATCTTCCTTGGCTTGCTCGGCACGTTCTGGGGCCTGCTGCTGACCATCGACGCGGTCGCCGACGTGATCGGCGGCATGTCCGTCGGCTCGGGCGACGTGAACCAGATGTTCAACCAGCTCAAGACCGGCCTCGCGCGCCCGCTGGAGGGGATGGGCACGGCCTTCTCCTCCTCCATGCTGGGCCTCGCCGGCGCGCTGGTGCTGGGCTTCCTGGACCTCACGGCCGGCCAGGCGCAGAACCGCTTCGCCAATGACCTTGAGGAATGGCTCGCGGGCATCACCCGCCTCTCCTCCGGCGTCCTCGGCCAGGAAAGCGAAGGCTCCGTCCCTGCCTACGTCCAGGCGCTGCTCGAACAGACCGCGGAAAACCTTGAGGAAATGCAGCGCATCCTGGCCCGCGGTGAGGACAACCGCGCCAAATCGAATGATTCGATGCAGCTTCTGGCCGAGCGCCTCGCTGTCCTGACCGAGCTCATGCGCGCGAACCAGCAGGTGATGGTGCGCGTCGCTGAAGCGCAGATCACCCTGGGTCCCGCCCTCCAGCGCCTCGCCGAAAGCCAAGCCGCGGGTGGAATGGATGAGGCGACGCGCGCCAACCTGCGCAACATCGAGATCTACGCCAAGCGCATCTTGGAAGACTCGCAGCAGGGTCGTATCCAGGCGACCCAGGAAATCCGCACAGAGATAAAAATCCTCTCGCGCACCGTTGCCGCCCTGGCCGACCCGCCGCAGCCATGAGCGGAACCTGACGGATGGCGGGGTCGGAGCGCAGGCGCAACCGCGGCGGGCTCGATGCCTGGCCCGGCTATGTCGATGCGCTGTCCACGCTGCTGATGGTCATCATCTTCGTGCTGATGGTCTTCGTCCTCGCCCAAGGCTTCCTCGGCACCACCCTCGCCTCGCGCGACCGCACGCTGGAGCGTGTGAATCGCCAGCTCGCCGAATTGGGTGAATTGCTCGCCCTCGAACGCGGCAGTGCGGATGACCTGCGCGGCCGCCTGCTCCGCGCCCAGGCCGAGATCAGCGCCTCCGGTGCGGCGCGCGACGCTGCCCTCGCCCAGCTTTCCCTCCTGCGCGATGAGCGCGAGCGCCTGGGCACCGAGCGCGACGCGGCCCGCGGCGAGCGTGAGCGCCTCGCCGCGCGCCTCGCCGATCTCGAAACCGCGACCCGCTCGCGCGCCGACCGCCTCGCAGCCCTGGAACGCCAGCTCGCCGAAGCCCGCGCGCGGGCTGAATCGGTCGGCGGCGAGGCTGCGCGCACCATCCGTGACCTCAACGAAGCCCGCCGCCAGGCCGAAGCGCTGCGTGCCGAGGCGACCCGGCTCGACACCCAGGTCCGCGCCGACAGCGCCACCATCGAGGCCCGCCTCGCCGACCTCGCCCGCCTGTCCGAGCAGATCCGCGCCATGACCGCGCTGCGCGACGAACTCGAACGCCAGGCCGAAGCCGCCATGGCCCGTGCGCGCGATGAGGAAGCCGCCCGCCGCGTCGCCGAAGCCACCGCCGCCCAGCGCGCCGAGCAGGCCCGCACCGCCACCGCCCTCGCGCGCGCCGAGGAAGAGCGCCGGCGCCTGGCCGAACAGAGCGCCGCCCGCAGTGCCGAAACCTCCGAGGCCGCCCGCCTGCGTGCCGAAGCCGAGGAGGCCCGCCGGCGCCTGGCCGAGCAAAGCGCCGCCCGCAGTGCTGAGACCTCCGAGGCCGCCAGCGCCCGGGCCGATGCCGAGGCCATGCGCCGCGCCGCCGCCGAACGCCTCGCCGGTCAGCGCGCCGAGGAGGGGCAGACCTATGCCCGCCTTGCCGAAAGCGCCCGCGCCCAGGCGGCGCTTCTCTCGCGCGACCTTGCGGCACTGCGCAATGAGTTGCAGCGCCTGGCCGCCGCCCTGGAAGCCGCGGAGGACGCCGGCCGCGGCAAGGATGCGCAGATCACCCTGCTCGGCCAGCGCCTGAACGCGGCACTCGCCGCCCGGGTCGAGGAGCTGCAGCGCTACCGCTCGGATTTCTTCGGCCGCCTGCGCGACCTGCTCGGCGAGCGGCCGGAAATTCGCATTGTCGGCGACCGCTTCGTGTTCCAGTCGGAAGTGCTCTTCCCGATCGGCAGCGCCGAACTGACGCCGGCCGGCGAGCGCCAGCTGCGCGAACTCGGCCGCGTGCTGCTCGGCATCACCACGCGCATCCCCGCCGACATCGCCTGGGTGCTGCGCGTCGATGGCCATGCCGACCGCCAGCCGATCCGCAGCGCGCGCTTCGCGAGCAACTGGGAACTTTCCGCCGCTCGCGCCATCGCCGTAGCGCAGCTGCTGATCAGCGAGGGGCTCGCCCCGAACCGCGTCGCCGCCACCGCCTTCGGCGACACCCAGCCGCTCGACCCCGGCGACGCGCCTGACGCATTCGCGCGCAACCGCCGCATCGAACTCAGGCTGACCGACCGATGAGTTTTGTCGTCTGCGACCACGCCCTGCTGCGCCACCGCATGGCGAGCCTGCGCAACCGCGCCACGCCGTCCAACACCTTCCGCGAGATCCTGGCCGAGATCGGCGCCATCCTCACGACCGAGGCGCTGCGCGCCCTGCCGGAGACGACGCGCCCGGTGACAACCCCGCTGGAGACCGTGGCGCATCCGGTGCTGGCCGCGCCGCCGCCGGCGCTGGTGGCGGTGCTGCGCGCCGGCCTGGGCTTACTCGAAGGCGCGCGGCGGGTGCTGCCGGAAGCGCCGATCGGCCATATCGGCCTGGTGCGGGACGAGACGACTTTGCAGCCCTCGGGCTACCTCCAGCGCCTGCCCCCCGGACTTGCTGCCCGCGGCGCTTTGCTGCTGGACCCCATGCTGGCCACCGGCGGCTCGGCTATCGTGGCGGTGGACCAGCTGAAGGCGGCCGGCTGCACCCGCATCCATTTTCTATGCGTCGTCGCCGCACCCGAGGGCGTGGCGCGCCTCATCGCGGCACATCCGGACGTGCCCATCCTGGCCGCCGCGCTGGACCGGGAACTCGATGCGCGCGGCTATATCATGCCGGGCTTGGGCGATGCCGGGGATCGCTGCTTCGGCACCGAGGGGTAGCGGCCAGCCTCAGGCCGGGGCGGCCGCCGCACCCATCGGCTGCGACGCCGCGCGCACCACCCGCGCCATCGAAAGCCACAGCACCAGC
>JBKJNV010000446.1:0-2519 GCA_046593435.1 Roseomonas sp. | reverse complement strand
CGGTCATCGAGCACGACACGCGCCCCGCCCCCGTACTTCACCGCATTGTCGATCAGGTTCGAAAAGGCACGCTTCAGCGTCACCGGGCTGCAGACGAGCCTCGCCTGCGCAGGGCCGGCATAGGTCACGGCGCCGCCGGCATCGGCGGCCGCGTCGCATAGCGTCTCGATCATCGCGACAAGATCGGCGGGCTTGCGCGGTTCGCTCTCGGTCTCGCCGCGCAGATAGGCCAACGTCGAATCGATCATCGCCTCCATCTCGTCGAGGTCGGCATCGATGGCGCGCGCCGCCTCGCCATCCTCGACAAAGCCGGCGCGCAGCCGCAGCCGCGCGATGGGCGTGCGCAGGTCATGGCTGACAGCGGCCAGGGCCTGGGTGCGATCGGCGATCAGCCGGTCGATGCGGCCCTGCATGCGGTTGAAGGCCTGGGCGGCGTGGCGCACCTCACGCGGGCCCGCCTCGGGCACGGGCACCACCGGCCCCGGCCCGCCGAAGCGGTCCGCCGCATCGGAGAGCGCGCGTAGCGGTCGCCCGATCAGACGCACCACCAGCAGCCCGAGCAACAGGATGCCCACGGCCATCGCCGTGGTCGACAGCAAGGTGGCGTGTTCCGGCGCAGGCTGGCGGAACAAGGCGGCGGAGAAGTTGAGCCAGCTGCCATCGGGCAGCGGCAAGGCGCCCAGCAGCAGGTGGCGCGAGGCTTCGCCATCGCCCGCCCCTTCCTCCTGATAGCCCAGCCGCAGCCCCGTGCGTTCGAGTTCCGGCACCAATTCGCCAAGGCGGCGCCGCAGGGCGTTGATCCGGTCGGAGGTGTCCTGCGCGGGCCGCACGGTGGGCGCGAGCGTCCAGTGCATGTCGAGCCCGGGCGAGGACAGCGCGTGCGCGGTACGGTCGCGTTCCTCGGCCGGCAGCTCGGCCAGGGCGCGCTTGGCCGCGACCAGCCGTTCGGCCAGCTGCGCCTCCCGCGTAGTGCCCAGCACGGCCTCGGTGCCGATCTGGTGCAGCCACAGGCTGCCCAGATGAAAGCCCATCAGCCCGACCAGCAGCACGAGCACGATGCGCCCGCCCAGCGTGTCGGGCACCAGGCGGCGAAGCGGCGTCATGCCCCGCGCCTGACCGGGGGGGCCAGCATGTACCCCGCACCGCGCACGGTCTTGATAATGGCGGGGCTGGCCTCGGTCGGCTCCAGCTTCCGCCGCAGCCGGCTGACCATCACATCCACCGAGCGTTCCGTCCCGTTGAACGCCATCCGGTTGCGCGCGAGGTCGAGCAGCTGGTCGCGGCTCAACACGCGCTGCGCGTGTTCGCAGAAGGCCAGCAGCAGGTCGTACTCGCCACCCGAGAGATCCACCGCGGTTCCATCCGGCGCGCTGAGTTCGCGCCGCCGCGTATCCAGCGTCCAGCCGGCGAAGTGGATCCGTTCGCCCGCCTGGCCTGCCACCGGTTCGCCCGCCTCACCCCGGGAGCGTCGCAACACTGCGCGCACGCGCGCTAGCAGCTCGGCGCGGCCGAAAGGCTTTGGGATATAGTCATCGGCGCCGAGCTCCAGGCCGAGCACGCCGTCAGTCTCATCCCCGCGCGCCGTGACCATGATGATCGGCACGCCCGATTTCGCACGCAACGCGCGACACAGATCGAGCCCGGAGGTGCCGGGCAGCATCACGTCGAGCAGAACGAGGTCGACCGGTGCGCCGGCCAGCACCTCCCACATCTCGCGCCCGTCGCGCGCGCCGGTGACGCGAAAGCCGTTCTGGCGCAGGAATTTCGCGATCAGCGTACGCATCTCCCCATCATCCTCGACGACGATGATATGGGCTTCCTGCGGCAGGGCGTCGGTGGAGAGGGGGTTGGCCACGGTGTCCGTTCAGTTCTGGTCCATTGGTGTGAAGCGCGCCTGGGCTGGACGTTGGCCGGGCAGCGTCAGCGTGACAACCACGCGCATGCCGCGCACGGCGGTGAAGTCGCCGCTGCCGGCCAGCACATTGTCGCCGCTGGGCGCAAGCGCGATGGTGGCCTGGCGCCCCCCGGCGAGGATGATGGCCTGCGCCGTGGCACCCGCAGCCGGGATGGGCCGGTCGGCGCCGTCGAACAGGAAAAGCCGCAGCGTATTGCCCGCGGCCACCAACTCGGCGTGGTTGGTGCCGATATCCACCTTCTGGCCGCCATTGGGACCCCGGCGCGCCTCATGCGCGCGGACCGCAAAGGGGGTCAGGATCAAGCCTGCGAGCAGCATCCGGCGTAGGGTCATGTCGGGGTTCCTCATGGTTCAATAGGGGAAGGTGCCTTCGAGCATGAAGAAATAGCCCGCCGGCACTGCGGTCGGCATCGCCCAGGCGTAGCACCAAGTCGAAGCGGCGCGCGCCATCCACCACCTGGCTGACCACCTGACCGCCCGAGAGGGCTTGCAGCTGCTCCGCGATGCCGGCGGCCGACACCCCATGCAACGCCGCGCGCTGATGGTCCACCACCACCAGCAACTGCGGCACGCGCACCTAGCGCTCCACCGGCAGATCGGCAAG
>JBKJNV010000059.1:0-5573 GCA_046593435.1 Roseomonas sp. | reverse complement strand
TCCTCGTCGAGGTCGAAGGCGTGGTCGAGCCGCTGGCGGTCGCCAAGCTGCTCAAGGCCATCGTCGCGAAGGAGCAGCCGGGCCTGGTGATCCTGGGCAAGCAGGCCATCGACGACGATATGAACGCGACCGGGCAGATGCTGGCAGCACTCATGGGCTGGGGCCAGGGCACCTTCGCCTCCAAGATCGAACTCGCGGCCGACAGCGTGACAGTGACGCGCGAAGTCGATGGCGGGCTGGAGATGGTGAAGCTCGCCATTCCCGCGATCGTGACCACCGACCTGCGCCTGAACGAACCGCGCTATGCGTCGCTGCCGAACATCATGAAGGCGCGCAAGAAGCCGATCGAGAACCTCAAGCCCGCCGATCTTGGTGTGGACGCATCCCCGCGCCTGACCACGCTGAAGGTGGAGGAGCCGCCCAAGCGCGAGGCGGGACGGAAGGTGGCCTCGGTCGCCGAACTCGTGGACAAGCTGCGCAACGAAGCGAAGGTGATCTGAGCATGGCGATCCTCGTTCTCGCGGACCATAGCGGCGCGGCCGTCAGCCAACCGACACGGTCCGCCATCGCGGCGGCGCATCAGATCGGTGGGGATGTGCACATCCTTGTGCTCGGCGCCGAAGCTGCCCCCGCCCATGCGGCGCTGCCCGGCGTGGCCAAGGTTTTGACCGCATCCGGCGGCGGCGTCGCGCAGGGCCTGGCGGAGCCGGTGGCGGCGCTGCTGGTGTCCCTCGCTCCGGGCTATTCGCACCTGCTCGCGCCTGGAAGCGTGTCCGGCAAGAACGTGATGCCGCGCGTGGCAGCACTTCTGGATGTGCAGATCATCAGCGACATCGCCGGCGTGGTCGACGCCGATACCTTCCAGCGCTTCATCTATGCGGGCAATGCGCTGGCGACCGTCCGCAGCGCGGATGCGACGAAGGTCGCGACCGTGCGTGCCGCGAGTTTCGACCCGGTGCCCGCCACCGGCGGGAGTGCTGCCATCGAGGCCGCGCCCGCCGCCGCTGACCCGGCGTTGTCGCAGTTCCTGCATGCGGAGATCGTGAAGAGCGAGCGGCCCGAACTGGCCGCCGCGCGCGTCGTCGTCTCCGGCGGGCGGGCGATGGGCTCGGCCGATAGTTTCAAGATCCTTGAAGGCGTGGCGGACCGGCTCGGGGCGGCGATCGGGGCGTCGCGCGCCGCGGTTGATGCCGGCTATGCGCCCAATGACATGCAGGTCGGGCAGACGGGGAAGATCGTCGCACCCGAGTTGTACATGGCCTTCGGGATTTCGGGGGCCATCCAGCATCTGGCGGGGATGAAGGACAGCAAGGTGATCGTCGCGATCAACAAGGATGAGGAAGCGCCGATCTTCCAGGTGGCGGATTACGGCCTGGTCGGCGACGTGTTCAAGATCATCCCCGAACTGGAAGCCGAGCTGGACCGGAAGTAGCGCCAGGTCACCAAGGTGGGGGTCGGTGCGATGAAGATCGGCGTGATCGGGGCGGGGCAGATGGGCGCGGGCATCGCGCATGTCGCGGCCCTTGCGGGCGTCAGCATCACCATGCTCGACGTGAAGGCTGAGGCGCTGGACAAGGCGCTCGCCGGCATCCGCAAGAACATGGATCGCCAGGCGCAGAAGGGCACGATCGGGGCCGAGGCCGTGGCGCCCGCCATGGCGCTGATCGCGACCGCCACCGATTATGCCGCTTTCGCCGAATGCGATGTGGTGATCGAGGCGGCGACTGAGCGCGAGGAGATCAAGCGCGCAATCTTCGCCACGCTGTGCCCGGTGCTGAAGCCGGAGGCGATCATTGCCACCAACACCTCCTCGATCCCCATCACGCGGCTGGCGGCGGGCACGGACCGGCCGGACCGCTTCATCGGGATGCACTTCTTCAATCCGGTGCCGTTGATGAAGCTGGTCGAGATCATCCGCGGCCTCGCCACGTCCGATGCCACCTTCGCCGCCGTGAAGGGCCTCGCCGAGGCGATGGGCAAGACCACCGCCAATGCCGAGGACTACCCGGGCTTCATCGTCAACCGCATCCTGATGCCGCTGATCAATGAGGCGGTGGTCGCGTTGCAGGAGGGCGTGGGCGACGTCGTTTCCATCGACACGGGTCTGAAGCTCGGCTGCAACCACCCGATGGGCCCGCTGGAGCTGGCCGATTTCATCGGCCTCGACACCTGCCTCGAGGTCATGCGCGTGCTGCACACGGGCCTGGGCGATTCCAAGTACCGGCCGGCGCCACTGCTGGTGAAACATGTGGAGGCCGGCTGGCTGGGCCGCAAATCCGGCAAGGGATTTTACGACTACAGCGTCACCCCCCCTAAGCCCACGCGTTAAGATTTTGTTGGCGCCGATGGCCAGCACCCGTCGCCAAAAATGAAAGAATGAGGGTCTGGGAGAAATTCTTTCCTCCCAGCCTTGCCGCGTTTGGGTGTTTGCCGCAGCCTCCCCGGTAAAAGACCGGGAGGAAAACGCCATGTTCCGCCGCACACTGCTCGCCGCTCCCGCGCTGTTCGCCCTTCCTGCGCGCGCGCAATCCTGGGTGCCGACGCGCCCGATCCAGCTCATCGTCGGCTTTGCCCCGGGGGGCGGGTCCGACATCATCGCGCGCACCATCGCGGAAGCTGCTGCGCCGCTGTATCCGGTGCCGCTGGTCGTCATCAACCGCGCCGGCGCGGGTGGTGCGCTGGCCGCCGAGCAGGTGGCGCGCGTGACGCCCGATGGCCACACCCTGCTGCTTGCCGGCGGGTCGGAAAGCACCTCCCTGCCGGCGCACCGGGCGCTGCCTTATGACCCGAAACGCGATTTCCGCTCGATCATACGCCTTACGCGGAATGGGCAGTTCGTCGTGGTGAAGGCGGGTGGTCGCTTCCCGACCATGCAGGCGCTGGTCGCCGCGGCGCGGGTGCGGCCGGAGGCGGTCACACATGCCTCGGCAGGGGTGGGGTCGCTGGTGCATTCGGCCTTCCTGATGCTGTCGCAGGCGGCGGGGGTGCAGATGCTGCATGTGCCGTTCAACGGCGGTGGGCCGTCGATCCAGGCGATCGTGGCGGGCCAGGTCGATTGCGGCATTGCCGCGCCCGAGGAGATGAGCGGACTGGTGGCTGGCGGGGAGCTTGCTGTGCTTGCGGTGGCGAGTGCGGAGCGCGCCCCTGCCTACCCGGCCGTGCCGACGCTGCGCGAGCTGGGCTTCGACGTCATCGCGGAGAACATGAAGGGCTGGGTCGGGCCGGCCGGCATCGCCGATGCCATGGCCGCCTATCACCATGACCGCTTCCGCCAGGCGATCGCGAGCGGGGTTTGGCAGCGTTTCCTCGAACGCGCGGGTGAGGCTGATGGCTATGCCGATGGCCCGGGCTTCCAGCAGGCGATGGACGGGCTTCTGGACCGGATCACGGCGGCGATGCGCCGGGCCTGACCGGGTTGGGGAGGCGGCATCCCTTGAAGTTCCGTCCCTGGGCGCCGATTTCCGTCGGCCAAGACTTGTCCCAACCGGAGGAAATCCATTGATGTTACGGCCCGTGAGGCGCGCTCTCGCCGCGTTCGTTCTGCTCGGCATGGCGGCGCCCGCCGCCCTTGCCCAGACCTTTCCCTCGCGGACGCTGAGCATCGTGGTGCCCTTCGCTGCGGGGGGGCCGACCGACATCGTGTCCCGCCTGGTCGCCGAGGCGATGGCGCGCGACCTGGGGCAGAATGTGGTGGTCGAGAATGTGGGTGGTGCGGGCGGCACGCTCGGGTCCAACCGCGTCGCCATGGCGCGGCCGGATGGGCACACGCTGCTGCTGCACCACATCGGCATGGCGACCACGCCCACGCTGTATCGCCGCTTGCCCTATGACCCCGTGGCAGCGTTTGAGCCCCTCGGGCTGATCACCGATGTGCCGATGTCGCTGATCGCGCGCCCGAACTTCCCGGCCAACACCCTGGCCGAGGTGGTGGCGGTGATCCGCCAGCGGCGGGATGAGCTGAACTACGCCAATGCCGGCATCGGCGCCGCGAGCCACCTGTGCGGCCTGCTGCTGATGAGCCGCGTTGATGCGCCGATGACGACCGTGCCGTTCCGTGGCACCGGCCCGGCGATGCAGGAACTGCTCGCCGGCCGGGTGGACCTGATGTGCGACCAGACGACCAACACCAGCGAGCAGATCCGGGGCAACGCGGTGCGC
This sequence comes from Roseomonas sp., assembly GCA_046593435.1. Lineage (GTDB taxonomy): Bacteria > Pseudomonadota > Alphaproteobacteria > Acetobacterales > Acetobacteraceae > Plastoroseomonas. The sequence goes on along the minus strand of JBKJNV010000059.1, from coordinate 1,415 downwards.
GCCTATGCGGTGACGACGCCCGCCCGACTGCCGTCGCTGCCCGAGGTGCCGACATCGGCCGAAGGTGGACTGGCCGGCTTCGAAGTGTCCGTTTGGCATGGGCTTTATGCGCCGCGCGGCACGCCGGCGCCGGTTATCGCGCGGCTTTCGCAGTCGCTGCAGACGGCACTGCGCGATGAGCGGCTGATCGCGCGCTTCGCCGACCTGGGCACCGCACCCGTGGCGCAGGACCAGGTGACCCCGGCGGCGCATCGCGCGTTCTGGATGGCGGATATCGCCAAGTGGCGCCCGCTGATCCAGGCCGCGGGCCAATACGCGGATTGAGGGCAGTCAGGGCGGGTTGATACGCGGGCGCGGGCTGACTATGGTCCGCGACCCTGCGGATGGGTGGCCGAGCGGTCGAAGGCGCACGCCTGGAAAGTGTGTATACGTGAAAGCGTATCGTGGGTTCGAATCCCACCCCATCCGCCAGTTCCCATACGAGCCGTGCTCTCCGCCTCACTGACCGCCGCGCTGAGTGGCAGGTTTCCTGGGGTTTGGGCAGGCAAGACTCCGACCCTGGGTGCAAAATACGCCACTCGGTCTGAAAGCCGCTTGTCGCCGAGTTCGATGGACTGGGCCTGCAATGTGGCCTTGGCAGCGTCCAGCGTAGGCCCCTTTTGAAGCATCGAGGCCGACCGAGCCGGTGCGGTCGCGCGAATAGCGGAACATCGCCGCCGGTGGCGCCGGGCCGCCGAATGGTCGGTCGTCGCGGACATAGGTCCAGACCCGCGCGATGATGGTCTTGTCGCGGGCCAGCAGCGGCACGGTGGTGTCGTCGCCATGCAATCGCGCTGCCGCCAGCGTATGCGCGTCGATCAGGCGCACCAGCGGCGCCAGCATGGCAGTGCAGGTGCCAACCCAGTCGGCGATGGTCGAGACGCTGAGCTCGATGCCCTCGCGGGCATAGCTCTCGCTCTGCCGGTTCAGTGGCAGATGCTGGCCGAACTTGGCCTCCAGTATCATCGCCAACAGGTTCGGCCCGGCACGGCCGCGGCTGATCGGGTGGAACGGCGCGGGAGGCTGGGTGATGACCTCGCAGGAGCGGCAGCTGAACCGCTCCCGCACGGTCTGCACCACCTTCCACTGGCGCGGGATCACCTCGAGCGTCTCGGTGATATCCTCGCCCAGCTTGGAGAGCGTGCCGCCGCAGCAGGCGCAGGCGCTGGGGCTGGGCACCACCACCCGCACGCGTCAGATGCGCCGGCAGCGGTGCGCGCACCCGCTTGCGCGCTAGACGCTTTTCCGAGCACGTTGAGTCGAATGTGATCCTGCGACGCGGATCGGTTGTGATTCAACGCGCTCGGAAAAGTGTCTAGCCGGCTGCCAGGCTGGAACTCTCCCGTGACAATGGCATGCTCGATGCTGGCGAAAGC
>JBKJNV010000422.1:0-6321 GCA_046593435.1 Roseomonas sp. | reverse complement strand
CTTCATGGCCGCTGGCTTCAGACCGTGAACTGTTCCGCGATGATCCGCTCCGACAATCCATGATCCGGGTCGAACAGCAGCGTCAGCGACACGGAGCGATCCTCGCGCACTTCCACCCGGCGCACATCGCGCATCTCGGTGTAGTCGGCCACCGCCGCCACCGGACGCTTCTCGGCCTCCAGGATCTCGAACACCACCGTCACCTCGGAGGGCAACAGCGCGCCGCGCCACCGCCGCGGCCGGAAGGCCGAGATCGGCGTCATCGGCAGCAGATTGGCACTCAGCGGAACAATCGGCCCATGCGCCGAAAGGTTGTACGCGGTGGACCCCGCCGGCGTGGAGACGATGATCCCGTCGCAGATCAGCTCCTCCAGCCGCTGCTTGCCATCGACCAGGATGCGCAGCTTCGCCGCCTGCCGCGTCTCGCGCAGCAGCGAGACCTCGTTGATGGCCAGCGCCTCGGTCCGCCGGCCGGTCTCGGATTCCGCGATCATGCGCAGCGGGTGCAGCAGCGCGGCCTGCGCGGCAGCCAGGCGCGCCGGCAGATCCTCCTCGCGGAAGTCGTTCATCAAAAAGCCGACCGAGCCGCAATTCATCCCATAGATCGGCCTGTTCTCGCCAAGGTAGCGATGCTGCGTCTCCAGCATGAAGCCATCGCCGCCCAGGGCGACCAGGATGTCCGCACGATCAGGCGGGGTGTCGCCATGCAGTGCCACCAGCCGCTTGCGCGCGGCCTGCGCCGCCTCGGTGGGCGCGGCGAGAAGGGCGAAATTCACGCGAGGCGCCGGTGTTCGAGCACGGGCATGTCCCGGCGCACCCGCGCGGTAAGCGCCTGGTCCAGATGCGTGGTCGCGAAGCCCACCCCGTCGGAGCACCGCGTCACCACATGCCCCCAGGGATCCGCGATCAGCGAATGGCCATAGACGCCGCGCTGGGCGCCGCGCTCCTCATAAAAGCCCGTGCTGGCCGCGGCGATGATCCAGCACTGCGTCTCGATCGCCCGCGCCCGCATCAGCACCTCCCAGTGATCCTTCCCCGTCATCAGGGTGAAGTTCGACGGGATGAGGATCGCCTCCGCACCCGCGCGCCGCAGGGCCAGGTACTGCTCGGGGAAGCGCACATCGTAGCAGATGGTGCAGCCGAAAGTGACGCCATGCGCGGTGAAGGTCACCAGCTCGTCGCCGCCGCCATAGATCGCGCTTTCGCGATAGCCGGTGCCGTCCGGGCCGGTGATGTCGAACAGATGGATCTTGCGGTAGCGCGCGATCTCAACCCCCTCGGGGTCGAACACCACCGTGGTGTTGAACAGCTTCTCCGGCCCCTTCTCCACGATGGAGCCGCCATGGACAAAAATCTCATGCCGCCGCGCGATGGCCCGCATCGCCTCATAGGCAGGCCCGCCTTCCTCGCCCGGGGTGGGCAGCACCTCCGCCGCGCGTTCGCGCGCCTCGCGGCCGCCGCCGAGGTTGGTCCAGGTCTCGGGCAGGCTGACCAGGTGCGGGCGATCGGACTCGCAGGCGGTGGCGATCAGATGCTCCGCATCGGCGATGTTGCGCGCCTTGTCGCTGCCCTGGTTCATCTGGATGACGCTGATGCGCATGCGGGGGACCTCGGAAGGGAGGGAAGGTGGCGTTGGCTGGATTTACGGCCCCTTCGCGGCCTTTGACCAGCGTGGGGCCGGCGGCGGCGCGAGAAGGCGGGCCGAGAGGCGCTCGACACCCTGGCGTGAACACTCGATTATTTTGATTGCAAACTGAATGACGCGGGATGTTTCATGCCGCTCGCGTCTTCGGAAAGACCCCCATGTCCAGCACCGTCCCGGCCAAAATCCACAATGGGCTCGCGCGCCTGTACCTCTTCCCCAAAAGCGTCGGCCACGTCTCCTGGAGCTGGATGCATGAGAATTTCCTGAGCTATTCGAGCTGGACGCCCGCGCCGGGTCCCGGAGCCCGCGTCGGCAACGTCGTGGTGCCGCTGTCCGATGGCACGACCCATCAAATGCTGATTTCGCAGCGCTACCCCAATCGCCTTGTCACCATTGCGGAGGATGCGCAGCACTACGGCACGCCGGTATGGCTCGATATCCCCGGCCTCAACCTCGCCGAGATGACGCGGCTGCATCGCTTCTATTTCCTCCTCGGCGGCCATGTGCACGGCCCGCCGCGCGCCTATGTGCTCGCGAGTGCCACGCATGAGACCGAGGCGCGCAGGGTGGAGCGCTTCAATTGCGTCATCCATTCGATGACGCTGTTCACCGCCGGTCTGACCGGCCTCGCCCTGCCACCCGAATTCGCCCGCCGCCGGGCCGAGGCGCTGGTGAACCACTGGCGCGGCAATGCCTTCCCCGACATCATCCAGGCGGCCGATGTGTTCGAGGTGGTACGGTCCTTCCAGGCGGGACGGGGGGCGTAGGGCGGCCCCGGTAGAGGCCGGCCATCGAAGTGACCGCCCCGGAACGGCTACCGCCGCGGCGGCCAATCCAGCTTCGGCTCCGCGCGGGTGCCGCGCACCTCGGGCCAGGCCGGCGGCGGGGGCACCGGCGGGGCGCTGCGCGGCGGCGCGATGTTGCGCGGCGCTGCCGTCGGCTCCACCCATTCCTCCTCCACCGCTCGCCCGCGACCACGCGGCGCCTCGCCCAGGCGCATCGGCAGGGCGCGCAACTCCGCGCGCAAATCGTCGAGCTGCGCCTCGATCGCGTCCAGCCGCCCCTTCACCCCGAACACCGAAAACGGCATCAGCAGGAAGGCCAGCATGCCCAGGGCCACCAGCAGCAGCAGCACCAACCCGGTCCAGTCGGGCAGCCCGGGGATTGCCAGCCGGGCCGCGAGCGTGCCGAGAAACTCCGTCATCCTCAGCCCCCGGTCACGCTCATGTGGCGCGGCGAGGAGGGGCCGTCCTCGCGCCGGCCGATGACGAAGTCATGGCCCTTCGGCTTGCGTGCAATCGCCCCGCGAATGGCCGCGTGCAGCCCGGCATCATCGGTGGCGGCATCGCGCAAGGGCCGGCGCAGATCGGCCGCATCCTCCTGGCCCAGGCACATGTACAGCGTGCCCGTGCAGGTCAGCCGCACGCGATTGCAGCCCTCGCAGAAATTATGCGTCATGGGCGTGATGAAGCCGATCCGCCGCCCGGTCTCGCGCACGTTGAAATAACGCGCCGGACCGCCGGTGCGATAATCCGTCGCCTCCAGTGTCCAGTGTTCGGCCAAGCGCGCCTGCACCTGTGACAGCGGCAGATACTGGTCGGTGCGGTCGCCCTCGATATCGCCCATCGGCATGGTCTCGATCAGGCACAGATCAAAGCCGTGCTCCCCGCACCAGGCCAGCATGCGGTCATACTCATGCTCGTTCACGCCCTTGAGTGCCACGGCATTGATCTTGATCGCGAGCCCCGCCGCGCGGGCAGCGAAGATGCCCTCCATCACCTGGTCGAGCTTGCCCCAGCGCGTCACCGCGGCGAAGGCCGCCGGGTCCAGCGTATCCATGCTGACATTGATGCGGCGAACCCCCGCGCGCGCCAAATCCTCGGCATGCTTGGCGAGCTGGGTGCCGTTGGTGGTCAGCGTCAGCTCGCGCAAACCCCCATCCCCCAGCCGCGCGCCCAGCGCACGCACCAACTGCATCACGCCCTTGCGCACCAGCGGTTCGCCACCGGTGAGGCGAATACGCTCCACGCCCAGATCGATGAAGGCGCCGCACAGCCGGTCCAGCTCCTCGAGCGACAGGATCTCCGCCTTGGGGAGAAACGTCATGTCCTCGGACATGCAGTAGACACAGCGCAGGTCGCACCGGTCGGTGACCGAGACGCGCAGGTAGCTGACGGTGCGGGCGAAGGGGTCAATGAGGGGCATGAGGTGGATTTGGTCCGTCGGGGCCCCCTTTGGCAAGGGTCGTGGCGCGCGATGCGAACGGCGCCGCCGAATGTGCGCCGCCCGCCAGTGCCGATGTGCCCGTTCTGGGCGCCGGGCGGCTTTTTCCCGGAGCGGGCGGACCATCACTCGACGCGACGCGTGTTCTGCCCCTAGGGTGGGATCGTTGCGTAACAATATTCGGGCTTCCGGTGCATGGCATTCCCCGCTTGTGCCCTTCGCCGAGAGGATTTGAGCGATGTTTGGTGCTTCCGCAGCGGTGACGCTGCTCGTGCCGGCCGCACTTCGGGCGCAGGCCGCACGGCTCGATCCCGGATTTCCGCACGGCCCCGTGCGGCTGCACCTCTCGGCGCTGCCCGGCCGCATCGGGGCGGCCGCCTTCGCCGCCGACGGCCAGGTGTGGATGGCGCCGGAGGCCTTCCGGCCCGATACCGCCGAAGGCCGCGCGCTGATCGGCCACGAACTGGCGCATCTGGCGCAGCAGGCGCGGATGGGCGCGATGGCGCCGGGTGTGCTCGACGACGCGGCGCTCGAAGCCGCGGCGGAGGCCTTCAGTGCCGCCTTCGCCGCTTCGGGCGACGCGGGCGGCCCCTGGTGTCTCGCGGACAAGTCCGGCGCCCTGCCCAAGGGCGTGATGCAGTGTTCCTACGGCAAGCCGCAGAACATGAAGCCGCTGCCCTTGCGCATCCGCGATGACGAATTCGAAGATGATGACGACGATGATGATGACGACGAGGGCGCGGCCAGCGCTGGTTCGGTCGCCAGCGGCGCCGTCGGGACCAGCAATGACGAGCGCAACGGCACCGCCAAGAAGGTGGGCAACCTCGCGCGCAACGTCGCGGGCGGAGCGGTCAGCGGTGCCAACACCACCTTCGCCGTCATGGGCGGGACCGGCCTCGCGGGCAATGTGACAGGGGCGCTTTCCGCGGGTGGCGCCGCGGCGATGGCGCCCGCCGCCCTGATCCTTGGGCCGGTCGGCATCGCGTTCATGATTGCCGACCTGACCCTGACCTTCGTCTCGGCCGCCAAGACCTACGCCCACATCAAGGAGCTGGAGTCGATCCTCGCCTATGCCGAAGCAGGTTCGGGCAAGCTGGCCCCGCAGGACGGAACGAAGGACGCCATCGCCTTTACCCTGAACAAGAAAAACAAGAAGCTGAAACGCAAGGGCGTCGGTTGCATCCCGGTGCTCGGAAGCATCTGCAACACGGCCTACACCGTCGGGCGCAGCATCCAGAAGCGCCACGACAATTCGCGCGGCGTGCTCCGACGCTCGCATGCGGAAAAGCTGTGGGAGAACATGCTGAAGAAGGATCGCTACGCGATTGCGGCGTGCAGCTCGCTGCTCGGCGAGAGGATGTTCACCAAGCTGCGCATCTACGCCGATGGCCACAAGGTGCTGAAGAAGAAGATGCGCTCACTGTAGCGCCACCCGACCGGGGCGAGGGGGCATCTGGCCCTCCGCCACCGTGCCTCACGCCAGCAGCGCGATCGTGCCCACCAGAACCAGCATGGTGAAGGCAAACCGCCGGTACCACCGCTCGGGCACCACATGGAACAGCCGCGCCCCGATCGGGACCGCCACCAGCATCACCGGCAGCAGCACCAGCGTGCGCAGTATCACGGTGAGGTCCACCAGCCCCGCGACCAGCGGCGGGATCACCGAGACCACCGCGATGGTCGCGAAGAACAGGATCAGGTTCGCCCGGTGCTCGCGCGCCGCCTCCATCCCGGACAGCAGATACAGGATCACCGGCGGCCCGCTCATCCCCGTCGCCCCCTTCATCAGCCCCGAGACGGTGCCCACGGTGATGTTGAGCGCCAGCGGCCGCGTACCGCGATACCGCCACGGCGACATGATCAAAAAGCCAAACACCAGCACCAGCCCGCCGATCACCCGCTTGAGCACCTCCGCATCGGCCGTGAGCAGGATATAGGCGCCGAACGGCGTCGCGATGCAGGCCGCGAGCCCGATGGGGAAGATCACGCGATGATTCGCCTGCCGCCAGGTCTTCGGCACCAGCTGGATCGAGACCAGCATCTCGATGAACAGCAGAATGGGTATCCCCGCCCGCGGCCCCCAAAGCACCGAGAAGATCGGCGCAAGCAGGATCGCCGTCCCGAACCCGGCATAGCCGCGCATCAGCCCCGCGATCACCACGGCAAAGGCGGCGGCCGCCATCTTCCACGACAGCAGGACCTCGATCAGCTCCGGCGTCATCGTGGCCCGTCATCCTCGACATCGAGGCTGACCACGCCGGTGTTGATCAGCAGCTTGCCCGCATGCTCGAAATTCACCGTCACGCGGTCGCCCACGACGGATTGCACCTGGCCGATGCCCCAGTCGGGCCGTTCGGGGTGGCGCACGCGCATCCCCGGCTGGATCAGGGCGCTCATCCGTGTGGCCGCTGGGCGAGAGGCATTCGGGTCATCGGCTCCGCATCGGCAGGGCG
>JBKJNV010000374.1:0-3997 GCA_046593435.1 Roseomonas sp. | reverse complement strand
CGTGTTGCACGGCGCGCTGAACGCGGTGCTGGCGGACCCGGCGATCCAGCGCCGTCTCGTGGAGAACGGCGTGGACGAGGTCTCGCCCAGCCCACAGCCCGCCGATCTCACGCGCTTCCTCGCCGAGGATCGCACACGCTGGCGCCGCGTGGTTGAGCGCGCACAGCTCCGGGTCGAGTAAAGGAAACCGCACCATGACCGGGGAAAACGCGCTCCTTCTGACAACGCTCGATGGCGTGCGACGCTCTGCCTCAACCGTCCCGAACGGCGCAACGCGATCAACAATGCGATGCGCCCCCGCATGATCGAGGCGCTGGAAGCAGACGCCGCCGATCCCGCCATGCGCGCCCTGGCCGTGATCGGCAGCGGCAGTGCCTTCTGCGCAGGCGGCGATGTGCGGGGGATGCAGCAACGCCTGTCGGCCCCCGCGGACGAGGTCGCCTTCAATGGCTGGCATCTGCAGGGGCGCACGCACCGTGCGGTGGCGCTGCTGCACAACGTCCCCAAGCCGACCATTCCCGCGGCGAGGTGAGCGCGGAAGGCGCGCTTCGCCAGCAGGCACTCTAGGAGGCGGCCGGCACCATGGGGTTGCTGCGGCCCAACACGATCGCCCTGGTGAACCTGACCAACCGCATGGAGCTCTCCGCCAGCGGCGCGCTGGACCTGGACGACCTCCCATCGGGGCGGATCTCGGTGGTGTCGCAATACGGCGGTATCCTGGGCTCGCTGCTGTCGCGCGCGGTCGATTGGCCAAGAAAGCCCAAGGGCGCTTCCTTGCACAGGACCAGCGAGTGATTGACCAGGACGAGCAGCGCGCCGATCAGGCGCAGCGCATCGTAATTGTTCTGATTCTTCCTCATGCGCTCTCGCTGTCCTGCTTGCCAAGATAGCTGCGGATGGTCAGGCCCCGCTCGGGCTTTTCAATCCCGAGTTGGCGCTGCACCGCAGGTGCGAGCGGCAGCAGGTGGCGCCGCGCCTCGATGAAATGCCGTGACGCATCGAGCCGGCGCTGCACCGACAGGTTCAGCAAGCCGCGCCGGTCATAGGTATTGCTGGCGTCACCCTTGTAGAAATACAGCCCCACATCCGTGCCGATGAGCGAGAAATCCGAACGGCAGGCGGCACACACGCCAAGCAGGAAAGCGTAATCCTCTTCGATGGTAACCAGCGGCTCGAAGTGCAGCAGGGCGGCCGGCACCCGCTCCCGATCGATCAGAAAGCTGTGGATCGGGCAGAAATTGGCGCGCAGCAGATCGTGCAGTCCTCCTCCCGCAAAGGGATGGTCGATCGCGCGGATCTGAAGGAAGCCCGCATGCACATCGGCATAGGCGACCGGCGTCCGCGCAAAGGCGATCGCGGCGCCGCTTGCTTCCAGCGCGCCGGCCAGAAGACGATAGGCCTCGGGGTAAAGCGCGTCGTCATAGTCGAGCAATCCGACATAGCGGCCGGCAAGGTTCGCAAAGCCGAGATTGACGAGCGCCGAGCGGGCATCGCTGGGCTCATCCTGCTCGTAGTTCACCACCTCAAGCACCGTATGCGGAGACCAGGCGATGACCGCGCGCAATGCGGTGGACAGCGTATCACGCGCGGCAACCGACAGTCGCTGGCAGACCACCAGCAGGCGTACAGGGCCTTGTTCCTGGGCAGCAAGTGAGAAGGCTGCGCGCTCCAGCTCCCAAAGTCTGGACATGTCGTGAAAGCGGATGATCACGTCGACACCGACGCGCGCATGGAGTTCAGGGTCGAAGGCCATGGCAGCTACCACCGTACCGGCGCGAAGGAGAAGGAGCGCGAAAAATCGGGGATGGAACGCCATGCCTCTGGCACAGGTTCGGGCTTGGTTTCGGGGATCTCTGCGCCGAGAGCCTTGAGTTCGGCTTCCGCCTCCGCTGCAAAATCAGGCGCATGCCATTTCCGCCCAAGCACCACGGCGGATTCGAGCATCGCACGGCGCATCGGGGCGGTGTTGGTGCGGTTGGTGACCGCGTGCAGGAACCAGGCGTGCGGTGCAATCATCACCTTCAAGCCGGCCGCGCGCACCCGCCAGGACAGATCGACATCCTCGCAATACATGAAGAAGGCGTCGTCGAAGCCGCCCGTCGCGTCGAAGACGGCGCGCGGAATTGCGAGGCAGGCGCCGGAGGACCACGCGGTTTCCCCGGTCACGGGGTCGTACTCCTTTGGATGTTCGGCCGGGAACTGAATGAGCTCGATCATCGCCTTTCCGGCCTGCGCCGCATGCACGCACGCCACGCGGGCGATGGCCGCCGGGTGCAGCGCGCCATCGGGGTTCATCGCGATGTAAAGCTCGGCCCCCGTCGCGAAGGCTTCCCGCATCAGGATGTTGTGGCCGCGCCCGAAGCCCACATTGCCTTGGCTGGGCAGCCTGGTGGTCCCGGCGCGGGGCGCGCTCGGGCCGCCATTGTCGATCACCAGGATGCGGCCTTGCAGCGGTTTGACCGACAGCGCGGCCTCGGCGCTGGCCAGCGCACGATTGAGATAGGCAGGGTCGGAATCATAGGTGACGATGCCGATCACGACAGCCAGCGGTGGAACCTCGAGGTCCAGCCCGAAACAGGCGCGCTGACGCGCCTGCTCTACAGCGGGCAGCGGAGCACTGAAGCGACGCACCGCGGCTTCTGCCGCGGGGGCGTCCATCTCAGGCGGGGGGGGCGGGACAGGAAAGACCGGCAAGGTCGCGGGCTGCTTGCGGAGCAGGCTTCCGAGGCCGCGGAGCGGTGCCGTCACTCGCCAACTCGTGCTGTTCCACACGGCCCCAAGCTGGCGCGCGCCCTCTTCCAGGGATAGGCGAAGTTCCGATGCGTAGCGATGCCAGGTGGACACCTGATGGCGCAGTCTCGCCCGTTCGGTGCGGAGGGCGGAGGTCACGGTGCGCATGGTCTTAACCTCAGCGGCAAGCTTTTCGGCCTCTGCCTCACGCTCTGCAAGATGGCTGCTATCGATGAAGACGCTGCTGCCCAGGGCCGGCAATTCGGCATCGGAGGCTAGGGCGAACCAATAGAGCGCGCGCGGCAGCCCGTCGCATTGTTCGAAATGATCCTCGCCCCGACGCTCGAAGGTTCGGAAAGGCGCATGAGCCCCCGACGCAGGCTCCGCCACGATCACTGATCCAAGCAGCGGACGCTGGCCAAGCAGCGCGACATGGCGGAAGGAACTGCCGAGCATTGCCGCGAATTCCGTGCGACTCAGCTCGCGGACATGATACGGATTGGCCAGCGAACCGGGCGGCGAATAGATATCGCGGTCAGGCGTGCTGATGATGAAGATACCGCCCGGCCGCAGCACGCGGCGTACTTCCCCGATGAAGCGCTCATGCGCGGCAAAATGCTCGATCGTGTCGAACGAGACGACCGCGTCAAAGGAAGCATCGGAAGCGGGGATCAACACGGCATCGCCCTCGGCGAACCGCAAATTGTCGCGCGGGTAGGCGGCCACTGCATGGGCCACCGAAGCGGCGGAAATCTCGACCCCCAGAACCGATCGTGCGGTCTGCGCCAGCAGGGCGGCGCCGTAGCCCTCACCCGAGGCGATGTCGAGCACGTCTTTCGCGCGGCACAGGTCTCGGGCAAGCAGGTATCGGTGCGAGTGCTCGAACTCGGTCTGTCCAGAGACCGCCCCCGTCATCCGTTCGCCGGTAAAGGCGAGCGTGTCATGCGCTTGTTCGCGACCGATGATTTCACCCAAGGTCAGTCTCCCGGATGGCGACGGCGCGGCCAGCCTGCAGCAGACCGGCGCAGCCATAGCCACTCCTTGGGTCCCTGTCACGGCGCCGCGGGCCACCCGACGGACGGTCCGGTAGACGAAATTCGGCGAAACGTCCAATTCCCGATCATGGCCGACCCCATCGCCTTTAACCTGCCCACGCTGATCGGACCGGGCTTCAGCTACATCTCCAAGGCCCTTGCAACCGGCGAGGCTTCCAGCAACCAGTGGAACGACAGAAACCCATGGCGGGGTCCGTACGCGACGCTATCGG
>JBKJNV010000313.1:0-6379 GCA_046593435.1 Roseomonas sp. | reverse complement strand
CTCATCGGCCAAGGGCCAACTGGACAGCAATGAGCGGCTGGAATTCCTGGGCGACCGGGTGCTCGGCCTCATCATGGCGGAATGGCTCGCCGAACGCTTCCCCGAGGAGCGGGAGGGGGCGCTGACCCGGCGGCTTTCGCAGCTGGTCGCGTGGGAAATGCTGGCCCGCATCGCCGATGAGATCGGGCTGCGCGCCGAGTTGCGCGTGCCGCCCTCCGAAGGTCGCGCCGGCCTGCTCGACCAGCCGAGCATATTGGCCGATGCGGTGGAGGCGATCCTGGGCGCCGTTTACCTCGATGCCGGGTTGGAAGCGGCGCGGGGCGTTGTGAAACGCATCTTCGCAGCCCATCTGGAGGCAGCACTGACGCCGCCGGTTTCGGCCAAGAACCGGTTGCAGGAACACACGCTTGGCCGCGCCAAAGGGCTACCCGTCTACGAAGTGGCATCGAATGTCGGCCCGGCCCACGCCCCCGCCTTCGTGGTGTGCGTGACCGCGGAGGGGCGCAGCGCGGAGGGTCTGGGCCGGACCAAGCGTGAGGCGGAACAGGCGGCAGCGGAGGCTTGGATGCACGCTTTATCGAACACGCAGGCGCATGATGTCTGAATCCACACGATGCGGATTGGTGGCCATTCTCGGCGCGCCCAATGCCGGGAAATCCACGCTGGTGAACCGCCTTGCGGGATCGAAGGTGACGATCGTCTCGCCCAAGCCGCAGACCACGCGCTTCCGCATCCGCGCGGTGGTGATGCGGGAGCAGGCGCAGATCATCCTGGTCGATACGCCGGGCATCTTCGCCCCGCGGCGGGGGCTTGATCGCGCCATGGTCGCGGCCGCCTGGTCCGGGGCGCGGGACGCCGATGTGAGGGTGCTGATCGTGGATGCGCAGTCGGGCATCACCGAGCGCGTGCAGGCCATCCTGGACGGCCTGGCGAAAAGCAAGCGGCCCTGCTGGCTGGTGCTGAACAAGGTGGACCTGGTCGACCCGCCGGTACTGCTGCCACTGGCCGAGAAGCTCAATGCCGGAAATGCCTTCGTCCACACCTTCATGGTCTCGGCCGAGAAGGGCAGGGGTCTCGACAAGCTGCTGGAGACCATGGCCGAAGCGATGCCGGCCGGGCCGTGGTTGTTCCCCGAGGATGAACTCTCCGACCTGCCGAACCGGATGCTTGCCGCCGAGATCGTGCGCGAGCAGATCCTGCGCCTGACGCATGAGGAAGTGCCGCACCACGCGACGGTGGAGACCGAGAACTGGGAGGAGCGCAAGGATGGCTCCGTGCGTATCGACTGCACCATCTACGTCCTGCGCGCGACGCAGAAGGCCATCATCATCGGGGACAAGGGATCCAAGGTGAAGGATATCGGCCGCCGCGCGCGAGCCGAGCTGATGACGCTGCTGGACAAGCCGGTGCACCTGTTCCTCAACGTGAAGGAACGGGCGGGTTGGGATGAGGAGCGGGCGCGGCTGCGCGCGATCGGCCTGCGCGAGGAGGATGGGTGAGCACGGCGTGGGAAGCGCCCGCGATCATCCTCTCGGCGCGACCCTTCGGTGAAGGTGGGGCGGTGGTCCATGTGATCACCCGCGACCATGGTCGCCATGCGGGCCTCGTGCGGGGCGGTGCATCCCGCGCCCAGGCCGCGCTGTGGCAGGCCGGCAACATGATCGAGGCGCGCTGGGTCGCCCGCCTTGCGGACCAGCTTGGCGCCCTGAGCGGAGAGATGGTGCACCCCGCGGCCGCACTCGCCATGGAGGAGCCGCTGGCCCTCGCTTTGCTCAGCGCCGCCTGTGCCGTCACCGAGGCGGCGCTGCCCGAGCGCGCGCCGCACCCCGCCCTGTTCGAGGGGCTGGTCCGCATTCTCTCGCGCCTGGTGCATGGCGCGGCCCACGCGATGCCCGATTATGTGCGGTGGGAAGCGATGCTGCTCGCTGAGCTTGGCTTTGGCATCGACCTGGCTGCCTGCGCGGTGAGCGGTGCGATGGACGACCTCACCCATGTCTCGCCCAGGTCGGGCCGCGCGGTCAGCCGCGCGGCGGCGGTGGGGTGGGAGGCGCGGCTGCTGCCGCTGCCCTGTTTCCTGCGCGATGAGGACGCCGCGGCCGGCGCCGCGGACTGGGCCGCCGGCCTGCGCCTGACCGGGCATTTTCTCGAACGCGACGTGTTCCACGGCCACCACCGCGCCGTGCCCGAGGCGCGGCTGCGGCTGCTGGACCGCGTGGACGGGGCCGGCTGAAGCTGCCGTTCAGGGGCCATGCGCCCGGGCGGCATCCTCGGCGGGCATGGCGCGGTGTGGAAAAGAGGGCCAGCACGCCTGACCGCTCCGATCCGCTTGACCTGCCGCTTATGTGGGCCCGGCCTGCGCGGGATGGGGTAAACTGTGGGTGACGCGGGGCGCGTCGCGTACCGAAGGTGCCGCGGCCGGGCCAATGCCCCTGGCAGGTATGCGCAGGCTAGGGCGATTCAGAACCCGATGCGGAGCTGCGCGGCGACCATGTCGACCGAGGTGGAGTAGCGCGCGGCGAGATCGCCGCGGGTGAAGTTGTTGCTGGTTGGACCGCCGCTGGTCAGCGCGAGGTCGGCCGTATTGCCCAGAATATGCGTGTAGCCGGCCGAGAAGGCGATGTTGGGCATCACGTTCCATGTCAGGCCGGCGGAGAGCCACAGGCGATTGGAATCGGGGATGCGCGGGGTGCGCGTTTCATTGCGCACGGGTGTCTGGTCCCAGCCGATGCCGGAACGCAGCGTGATGGCGTCGTTCAGGCGATACTCGCCGCCGAGCGAGAGGTAGACCGTGTCGCGCCAGTTCTGCTCGACGATGCTGGGGGCCAGCCCAGTGTCGAAGGTGGCGGTCAGCGTTCGGAAGCGCGACCAGTTGGTCCATTCGGCCCCGGCAAGCAGCGTGAAGGATTGCCCGATCGCCTGGGTCAGCCCGATGCTGGCCGATTCCGGCGTGGTGAGCTTCACCCGTCCGCCGCCGTCGCGGAAGGTGGTCGCGAGTGCGGCCGGCACGCCCTGGAAGCGGACCTCGCCTTCCAGCTCATGATGGATGGCCGAACGGAAGGCGACGCCCAGCGCGGTGCCGGGCAGCGGCCGCCACTGCGCGCCGACCTGCCAGCCGAAGGCGAGATCGTCGCCACTGAGGGTGGAGCGACCATCGAGCGAGCCGGGCGCGACGCGCGCGCCACGCCCCGCGAGGATGGCGCCGAAATCCACCGCGTTGGAAATCCGCGCATCAGCGTGCTGGATCTGCAGCCCGGCGCCGAGCGACAGGGTCTCGATGGGGCGCCATGCGACCGAGGGGACGATGTTGATGGTGCGCAACTCGCTGGTCAGCCCGTGGTAGCGACCGATGAAATCCGCATCATACTTGGTGACAAGTCCGAAGGGCGAGGTGATGGCGAGGCCGATATGCCAATCCGTCCCGATCGCCATGGTCGCATAGGTGGCAGGCAGGATCGCGTCCGACGCCGCATCGCCGCCGAGGCTGCCGGTGATCGCCGTGCCGCCGAAGGCCGCCGCACGCCGCGCGCTGCCTGTCTCGATCTCGGCACGCGGCATGATCAGGGTGCCGACGATGGTGGACTGCATCCCCGGCAGCCAGCCCATCGCGGCCGGGTTGAAGAACAGCATGGAGGGGTCGTCGCCGCGGGCGGTGACGCCGGCGAAGGATGAGCCCTGGCCCAGCGCGCTCTGTTCGCGCAACGCATAGCCGGAAGCCAGCGCCATACCGGCCTGGCCGAGCAGGGCGGCCGCGACAAGGCCGGTGGTGATCCATCCAGCATTTGGCATTTTGGCTTTTTCCCCACCCAGAACCGGCCACGCGAATCACAACCGGGACGCTAGACGTCGGGATTTGCTTGCGTCAATGAAGCTGTCAAGGCGCGCCGTTTCGCGCGGGAGGCGCAGCCGTGACGGACCCCGAGACCATCCTCGACGCAATGCGCGATGCCGTCCCCAAGCTGGAAGGGCTGGGCTACCGCGTGCGATTCGACCTGCTCGATGCCGGGCAGTCCTATCTGCTCGACGGGACGGTGACGCCGGTCGCAGTCGGTCCAGCGGATGCCGGAGCGGTCGCCGACACCGTGCTTGCCACGACGTCTGACAACCTGGGCAAGCTGATGGCCGGCAAGCTCAGCCCGATGATGGCTGTGGTGATGGGCAAGCTGACAATCAGTGGATCCAAGAGCGCGGCGCTCAAGCTCGCTGGCATGCTGGACCAGGATTGAGCCTCAGGCTGGGCTTGCCAGCGGCTTTCCCTTCTCGAACGTGTAGGTGATGGCCAGGCGCGTGGCGCGGGGGCCATCTGCAACAGGCTCTCGCCGTGCACGATCCAACAGGCTCAGGCGGCAAGGGCGGCCGCACGGGCGAAGCGGATGGTGACGCGCACGCCCTCGCCGGCCGCCGAGGCGACGTTCATTTGCGCCCCCGCATTGACGATCAGCGATTTCACGATCAGCGAACCCAGGCGCCCGGGCACCGGCCAGACCTGCCCGGGCGGCAGGCCATTGCCATCATCGGTGATGCTGACCCGGCAGCCTTCCTGATCCACCAGGCTATGGAGCGTGATGGTGCCGCCCTTGCGCCCGGTGAAGGCGTGCTTCAGCGAATTGGTCAGCAACTCGTTCACCACGAGACCCGCCGGCATGGCGACGTTGATCGAGACCGGCCAGGTATCCACCTTGAGGTCGAGTCGCGTGCCCTCCACTGCATGCGCCTGCATGACCGCCGAGGCGATCTGGCTGAGGTAGACGCCCAGATCCACTGTCTCGCCGTGCCCATTTTCGCCAAGCGCGCGATACAGAAGGCCCAGTGCGCCGATACGCCCGGCGAGGCGCTCGAAGGATTCGTCGGCGTTATTGTCCGGCAGGTTGCGGCATTCCATCCGGATGAGCGCGGTGATCATCTGGAGGTTGTTCTTCACCCGATGCTGCAATTCCCGCAGCAGGGTGTCCTTCTCCCGCACGCGTTCTTCGAAACGCTCCCGCTCTGCTGCATCGCGGGTCGTGGTCGCGACCAGCGCGACGAGGCGAAACAGGGGGGTACCCGCCTCGTCCTGGATGATGTTGGACCAGGCATCCACCTGCACCGCGCCCTCGCCGCCGCCAAGCGTCACGTGGAAGACCCCGAGGTGGTCCTCGCCCGCCTTGATGGCCTCGCAGAGCTTGCGGTCGTCCCCCGCCGCTTCGGCGATGGCGTCGACATCCTCCCACGCGGAACCGAGCAGCACCGCCTGGGTCTGGCCGGACAAACGTTCGAATTCGAAATTGACGTAGGTGACGCGCTCTGAGGGATGCAGCGCCGCGACCGCGATCGCGACGGGAATATGGTCGAGGAACTGCTTGAACTGGTCGCTGTCGAGTGCCGCGGCGAGCCCAGGTTCCTCCATCAGGCCAGCAACAGGCTTTGGTGCCTCCTTGGCCGCGGTCTCTCTATCATGCGTCATGGGCGAACCTTCTGTGCCGCAAGGGCGCGTGCGGGTGGGCTTGTGACGGTAGCGCTGAATAACCATGCGCCGCCATTGCGGCAAGCTTGCGGTCGAAGTCGCGCATGGCGCAGAGCAGGGCGCTGGGCTAAGAGCGCGCCACAGGAACGAAGCACGAATCCATACCCATGCCAGATGACGTCATCACCGAAGGCGGCGAAACGCGGGACACCACGCTGTCCGATGCGCTGTCGGAACGCTACCTCGCCTATGCCATGTCCACCATCATGGCGCGGTCGCTGCCGGATGTGCGCGATGGGTTGAAGCCCGTCCATCGCCGCCTGCTCTGGGCGATGCACCAGCTGAAGCTGGACCCGGCTTCGGGGTTCAAGAAATGCGCCCGCATCGTGGGCGACGTGATGGGCAAGTACCACCCGCACGGTGACGCGGCGATCTATGATGCGATGGTGCGGCTCGCGCAAGAATTCGCCGCCCGCTACCCGCTGGTCGAGGGCCAGGGGAATTTTGGGAACATCGACGGCGATAACGCCGCGGCCATGCGCTACACCGAGGCCCGGCTGACCGATGTGGCGCAAGCGCTGCTGGAGGGGATCGAGGAGGACACCGTCGATTTCCGCGCCACCTATGATGGCGAGGAGCGCGAGCCGGTGGTGCTGCCGGCGGCCTTCCCGAACCTGCTGGCCAATGGTGCAAATGGCATCGCGGTGGGGATGGCGACCTCGATCCCGCCACACAATGCGGGCGAGCTGTGCAAAGCCGCCCTGCTGCTGATCGAGGACCGGCAGACCAGCATCGACACGCTGATGGCGGTGCTGCCCGGCCCGGACTTCCCCACCGGCGGCGTGCTGGTGGAAAGCGCGGAATCGATGCGCGAAGCCTATGCCACCGGCCGCGGCGGGTTCCGCCTGCGCGCACGGTGGGAGAGCGAGGCGGTGAAGG
>JBKJNV010000035.1:0-5093 GCA_046593435.1 Roseomonas sp. | reverse complement strand
CTGTTGTCGCGGAGCAGAGCGTTGGCGAGCACGATGAGTTTGCGCATGACGGCGACGATTGCGACCTTTGGTTTTTTGCCCGCGGCGAGGAGGCGGGCGCGAAATTCTGCGAGTGGTTTGTTGCGCTGCCCAGCGACCAGCGCGGCCATGTAGAGCGTGGTGCGCACCGTGGGTCTGCCGCCGTATGTGCTTCTGGGTCCGCGTCGCTTTCCGCTGTCATTGTCGATTGGCGCCACGCCGACGAGGGCTGCGACTTCTCGGCGGCCGAGGCTGCCGAGCTCGGGCAGCTCGGCCAGGATGACGGCGCTCAGGACGGGCCCGATGCCGGGCACCGAGTTGAGGATGGCGGCGCGGGCGGCAAGCCCGGGACAGGCTTTGATATCGGCGGCGATGCGGGTCTCGACCATGATGCGCCGCAGCTTGAGGGTGGCAAGGCGACGTGCCGCGTCGCGCTTGAGAGCGGCATCGGTGAGGTGGCGCGCCTGGTTGCCCAGGGTGGTCTCGGCGTCGACGAGTTGTCGGCGGTAGGTGACCAACTCGGCCAGGCGCTGCTGCACCGGGTCGAGGGTGTGGTTTTCGCCCGGGATGGCCTGAGCGAAAGCGGCGATGGCTCGGGCATCGAGGCGATCATTCTTGGCCCACTGCCCCAAGGCGCGGGCAAAGAGGCGGACCTTGCGCGGATCACACAGGCGGGCTGGCAGGCCGGCGGTGTGCAGGGCGCGAAGGGCAGGCCGCTCATAGCCGCCCGAGGCTTCCATGGCGGTGACAGCGCCACTGGCCTTGGCGCGGCGGCAGAGTTCACGATGACCGGCGGCGGAATTGGGCAAGACGAAAGCCTCGCCGGTGGCGGAGCAGAAGGCGTCGAGACGATCCTTGCTGACATCAAGTGCGAGGATCGGCACGCGGGTTTGCGTTGTGTTGTCCATCTCCATTCCCCATCCTTGCGCGTGCGGGGCAGGCACCCCGCGCAACTGTTCGGGCCATTGAAGAAGAACCGCGCGGGGAACCCTGCTTGGCTACGGAGCGAAACCTCCTGGCCGCGGATCGGTCTACCGAACGGACCACCTGCTGGGGGCATGCCCCCAGCAGGTGGCGCCCGAACCTTTACACCAATCAGCAAGACACAAGCCGCCGGAGGCGGCGCCCGGCGATTGAGGGCACACTATTCACCCTTACTCCGCTTCGGTCTGCTCCCGCTCGACCGACACATCGACTTCCAAACCCAGCGAATCATCCTCGCCGCCGATGAAGCCGCCACCCACCGGGATCGCCTGCTCGGGCGTGCGGGTGACCGCCACGCGGATGAGGTTCGCACCCGCAATCAAGCCGTTCGTCGGGTCGTATTCCACCCAGCCCGCACCGGGGAGGTAGATCGAGCACCAGGCATGCGTCGCACCGCCGCCCTGCGTCTTCCCATCGCCCGCATCGTAAAGGTAGCCGGTCACGAAGCGTGCCGCGAAGCCCAGCGCGCGCGCCGCTTCCATCATCAGCAGGGCGAAATCCCGGCACGTGCCCACACCCATCGCGAGCGTGACGGTGGCCGCATTCGTGCCCGCCTCCTCGCGGACGCGGTAGGTGAACTCGTCATGGATCGCGCGCGTCATCGCGGACAGGACATCGAGCGTGCGGGTCTCACCCTTTGCGTTCAGGAACCGGCGCGCCCAGGCATCGACCAGGCGCGCTTCGTCGGGCACGTGGCGCTCCCGCAGCCACCCAAGGTCGGGCGCTTCGTCCGAGGCGTAGGAGAAGGGATAGATCTCCGCACCCGGGTCCAGCGTCGCGGCCGGTGCAGCGCTGCCGGAGGGGAAATGCTGCAGGGCCAGGGTGGAGATGATGTCGAGCCGGTCGGTGGTCTCGTCCGCGGCCCAGTTCAGCCGGCAGATGGAATTGCCGAACACGTCATGCGCCCAGCGTGTCGAGGCCGGCGCCGGCGCGATGTCCAGCGTCGCCACCAGCAGGCGCAGGTCATGGCTGTCCTGGGGCCGCACCATCAGCCGGTGCTGCAATAGCGTGACCGGCCGCGCATAGCGGTAGGTCGTCCTGTGCGTGACGCGGATGCGGTTCACGGGCATGCCCTAGCTTGCCCCAGACGAACACCGGGGCGCGCGGGGGGTTGCCCTCAAGCCGCGTCGTTCAGATGGCACGCGCTGACGCGGCCCGGCGCAATCTCGCGCAGCGCGGGGCGTTCCTCGCGGCAGCGCGGCATCGCATGCGGGCACCGCGGATGGAAATGGCACCCCGGCGGCGGGTTCAGCGGTGAAGGGATTTCGCCGGCAACCACCTTGAAGGCGCGCTTGCGCGCCTCGATCCGCGGCACCGCGGCCAGCAGCGACTGCGTGTAGGGATGGTTCGGGCTGCCGAACACCTCGGCCGCCGGCGCCGATTCCACCACGCGGCCGAGATACATGATGACCACGCGGTCGGACAGATGCTCGACCACGCCAAGGTCATGGCTGATGAACAGGTAGGTGAGGTCCAGCTCACGCCGCAGCTTCATGAACAGGTTCAGGATCTGCGCCTGGATCGAGACATCGAGCGCGGCCACCGCCTCATCGCACACCAGCACGTCCGGCTTCACCGCAAGCGCGCGCGCAATGCCGATGCGCTGCCGCTGCCCGCCCGAGAACTGGTGCGGATAGCGCGCCTTCAGCGCAGGGTCGAGACCCGCGCGGCGCAACTGGTCATCGACATAATCATCGAAGTCCGCGCGGGAGACGATGCCATGCACGCGCGGCGCCTCGCCCACGATCTCGGCGACCTTCATGCGCGGATTGAGCGAGGCATAGGGGTTCTGGAAAATCATCTGCGTGCGCAGCTTGGCCTCGCGCGCTGCCGCCGGCGCCAGGCTCGCGATATCCCGCCCCTGCCGCATCACCGTGCCCGACGAGGGCGGCAGAATGCCCGCGACCATCCGCCCCAGCGTGGATTTTCCACAACCGGATTCGCCCACCAGGCCAACCACCTCGCCCTTCGCAATCACCAGGTCCACACCATCGACGGCATGCACCACCTCCTCGCGGATCGGCGCGCCCAGACGCGCCAAAAGCTTGCCGGCGAAATCGAGCTTCTTCTCGAACCGCTTCGACACATCGCGCAACTCGATCATCGGTGTCATCCGTGAGGGGGCCTGGGAGCAAGGTTGGAGGCTCTGCCTCTAAACCTCCGCCGGGGATCGCGCCGATCCCCGGGCCCCTGCGTGTGTTGGTCCTGGGTTTGGGAGGGGTGTGCTTGCTGAATGGGGCGGGTTGGGGAGGGGGCGCATGGAGTGACCGCACCACGGGAACTCCCCTGATGCGCCCCCTCCCCAACCCGCCTCGCCTCCGGCGGGAACCCCTCACCCATCCAAGAACCCACAGATGGAGGTCCAGGATCGACACGATCCTGGCGGGGGTCAGGGGGCGGAGCCCCCAGCCTTGCTTCCAGCCCCCTCACAGATGCGGCCGATGGCAGCGGGCTTCGCGTCCTGGCAGGATCGTGCGGAGGTCTGGTTCGGTGAGGCATTCGTCGGCGGCGCGGGGGCAGCGGGCGCGGAAGGCGCATCCTTGAGGAAGTGCGAGCATGGAGGGCGTCATCCCGGGGATCTGGCGCAGTGGTTCGCCGCGCTTGTTGCGCGAGGGGACGGAGCCGATGAGGCCGTGCGTGTAGGGGTGCAGCGGGCGGTCGAGCACTTCCTCGACCAGGCCGTGTTCGACGACGCGGCCGGCGTACATCACCGCGATGTCGTCGGCGAGTCCGGCGACGACGGAGAGGTCGTGCGTGATCCAGATGAGTGCGGTGCCGGTGTTGGCGGCGAGTTTCTGCACCTCGGCGAGGATCTGGCCCTGGATGGTGACGTCGAGTGCGGTGGTGGGCTCGTCGGCGACGATGAGTTCGGGGCGATGGAGCAGGGCAATGGCGATGGCGACGCGCTGGCGCATGCCGCCGGAGAATTGGTGCGGGTAGGATTTGAGCCGTTCGTCCGGAGAGGCGATGCCGACCATCCCGAGTGCGTCGCGCGAGCGTTGTCGGGCTTCCTCGCGGCTGACCTTGTCGTGCGCCTGGACGGTCTCGATCATCTGCGTGTCGATGCGCAGGACCGGGTTGAGCGTCATCATCGGGTCCTGGAAGATCATCGCGATTTTGTTGCCGCGGAGGTGGCGCATTTCCTCCTCGGATAGGTTCGCGAGGTCGCGGCCCTGGAACAGGATCGAGCCGCCGGTGATGCGGCCGGGCTCGTCGACCATGCCGATGATGGAGAAGCCGGTGACGGTCTTGCCAGAGCCTGATTCGCCCACAAGGCCGAGCACCTTGCCGCGCGCGACGGTGAAGGACACGCCATCGACGGCCTTCACCACGCCGGCGCGGGTGAAGAAATGCGTCCTTAGGTCGCGGACTTCGAGGGTGAGGCTCATTTCTTCAGCCTCGGGTTCAGCACATCGCGCAACTGGTCACCGACGAGGTTGATGGACACGATGGTGATGAGCAGCGCGATGCCCGGGTAGAAGCTGATCCAGTATTTTCCGGACAGCATGTACTCATAGCCGTTGGCGATCAGCAGGCCGAGCGAGGGTTCGGTGATCGGCACGCCGAGGCCGAGGAAGGACAGCGTGGCTTCCAGCGCGATGGCGCGCGCGACCTGCATGGTGCCCACGACGATCAGGGGGGGGAGGCAGTTCGGCAACAAATGGCGGAACAGGATCCGGTGCGTGGGCAGGGCCAGGCATTGCGCCGCCTCGATATATTCGCGCCGGCGTTCGACCAGCGCGGTGCCGCGCACGGTGCGCGCGTAATAGGCCCATTCAACGATCACCAGCGCGATGACGACGTTCAGCACGCCCTTGCCGAGGAAGGCGAGGATCATCAGGGCCGCGAGGATGGTGGGGAAGGAGAGCTGCAGGTCCACCAGGCGCATGATGGCCGCATCCGTGCGCCCACCGGCATAGGCCGCGAGCAGGCCGAGCGAGGCGCCGAACAGGCAGGCGATGATGGCGGAGCCGGCACCGACGATGAGCGAGATGCGCAAGCCGTAGATGATGCCCGAGAGCATGTCCCGGCCCTGGTCGTCGGTGCCGAGCCAGTGCGTGATGCCTGAGCCCCCGACGCTGCCCGGTTCG
>JBKJNV010000080.1:0-2784 GCA_046593435.1 Roseomonas sp. | reverse complement strand
ATGCGCGCTACATCACCATTTTCCGGCAATTCGAGCGTCACCCTGAACTTCGATTCCACCCGATCTTCATCTGGTTCGAAAAGTGGTGCAACGACGAGTTCCGCCATGGCGAGGCCTTCGCGCTGCTGATGCGCGCGAATCCGGAGCTGCTGGCCGGCACCAACAAGCTGTGGATCCGCTTTTTCCAGCTTGCGGTCTTCGCGACCATGTATGTGCGCGACCATGCCCGCCCTGAATTCCACAAGGCGTTGGGCATGACGGCGACCGAATACGACCGCACCGTGCTGCGCATCACCTCCGAGATCTGCCGCCAGGTCTTCCCGGTCACGCTGAACACGGATGCGCCGGGCTTCCAGGCGGGGCTTGAAAGCCTGCGCCTGACGGCCGAAGCGATGGGCCGTGCGCAATCCGCCCCTGGGCTTTGGGGGCGCATGCGGCGCACGGGGCTGGCGGCCAAGGCGGGTTTTACCTTCCTGCGCCTTTACCTGCAGCCCGCCCGGCGCGACCCGCCACCGGCCGATGTGCGCATGGCGCCGACCTGGTAGCCGATGGCCGACCTCCTCCTCCCAATCCTGGTGACGGTTTTCGTCTGGTGGTTCGCCACCGGCGCAATCCTTGCGCTGGACGGGCTGCGCGGAGCGGCGCTGCATCGGGTGATGGCAGTCGCGACCGGACTGCTGATCCTCGCCCTGATCGGCATCGGGCAATATGCCCGCGTCGAAAGCGTTGCGGCGAGCTATGGCGGCTTTCTCTGCGGCATCGCCGCCTGGGGCTGGGTGGAATTCGCCTTCCTGACCGGCCTTGTGACCGGGCCAGACCAGCGCGCCTGCCCACCCAACGCACGGGGCTTCGAGCGCTTTCGCCTGGCCGTCATGGCGATCCTGCACCATGAACTGGCGCTGATCGCCCTGGCTGGCCTCATCGCCCTGATTTCGCTCGGCACCCCGAACCCGATCGGGCTGCACACATTCCTCCTGCTCTGGGTCATGCGGCAGAGCACGAAGTTCAACCTGTTCCTGGGCGTTCGGAACTTCTCCGAATCGCTGCTGCCGGCGCATCTGAGCCATCTCGCGAGCTTCTTTCGCCGTGCGCGGATGAACCTGCTGTTCCCGGTGTCTGTAACGGTTGCGACCATGCTCACGGCGTGGTTGTTCCACCTGGCCTTCGCGGCCGACGCTGCGCCGTACGTGAAGGTGGGCTTCATCCTGCTGGGCACCCTCGGGGCCCTTGCGGTGCTGGAGCATTGGTTTCTGGTTCTGCCCATTCCTTTCGAAGCGCTTTGGGGCTGGGGCAGCAAGCTTCGCACGCGGCTAGCCGCGCGCGGAGCGTCACTCTGAGTGGAGAAAGCCATGGACTACGAGTCCTACTTCCGCAAGCAGATCGACGGGCTGCACCGCGAAGGGCGCTACCGCGTCTTCGCTGAACTGGAACGCCACCGCGGCGCCTTTCCGCGCGCGACGCGCCATGCCGATGGCGGCACGGAGGAAGTGACGGTCTGGTGCTCCAACGACTATCTCGGCATGGGGCAACACCCCGCCGTCATTGGCGCGATGCATGCGGCACTGGATGCGCGCGGCGCTGGCGCCGGTGGGACGCGCAACATCGCCGGCACGAACCATGACCACGTGCTGCTTGAGCGCGAGTTGGCGGACCTGCATGGCAAGGAATCCGCGCTGCTGTTCAACTCCGGCTACATGTCCAACTGGGCGACGCTGTCCACCCTGGCCGGCCGCATGCCGGGCTGCGTCGTGCTGTCGGATTCGCTCAACCACGCCTCCATGATCGAGGGTATTCGCCACAGCCGCGCCCGCTGCGAGGTGTGGGAGCACAACAGCCCCGAGGACCTGGACCGCAAGCTCGCCGCCCTGCCGCCGGGTACCCCCAAGCTCGTTGCCTTCGAGAGCGTCTATTCCATGGATGGCGACATCGCCCCCATCGCGGAAATCTGCGACGTGGCCGACAAGCATGGTGCCATGACCTTCCTCGATGAGGTGCATGCGGTGGGCCTCTATGGCCCGCGCGGCGGCGGCATCGCCGAGCGTGAGGGGCTGATGGACCGGATCACCGTCATCGAGGGTACGCTGGCCAAGGCGTTCGGTGTCATCGGCGGCTACGTGGCGGGCTCTGCGGCGCTGTGCGACTTCGTGCGCAGCTTCGCCTCCGGCTACATCTTCACCACTGCGCTGCCGCCCGCCATCGCGGCCGGCGCCGCTGCGTCGATCCGCCACCTCAAGGCGTCACAGGCCGAACGCACGGCACTGCATGAGCGCGTCGCCGCGCTGCGCGCCCGGCTCGACGCCGCGCACATCCCGCACATGATAAACCCCAGTCACATCGTCCCCGTGATGGTGGGCGATCCCGTCGCCTGCAAGCAGATCAGCGACGCGCTGCTCGACCACCACGGCGTCTATGTGCAGCCAATCAACTTTCCCACCGTACCGCGCGGAACGGAACGGCTGCGCTTCACGCCGACGCCGCTGCATACGGATGCCGATCTCGACCATCTGGTCGCCTCGCTTTCGACCGTCTGGCAGCGATTCAGCCTGCGTCGCGCTGCTTGATGGATGGACTACCCGCGGCGGCGGAGCGTGGCCGTGCCGGAAAACGCGCGAAGCCCGTCAACGCATCGCGCCCTGTGTTTCCCTTCTCCGCCATCGTCGGGCAGGAGGAGATGCGCGATGGGCTGATGGTCGCCGCGGTGGAACCGCTGGTCGGCGGGCTCCTCGCGCTCGGCGACCGTGGCACCGGCAAATCCACCACCATCCGCGCGCTCGCCGCCCTGCT
>JBKJNV010000555.1:0-7530 GCA_046593435.1 Roseomonas sp. | reverse complement strand
ATCTGATCCCGGCTGCCTGGCCGGAGGCTGGATCGCGCGGGGAGGTCACGGGGCGAGCAGGCCGGCGGGGCGCGGCCTGGCGGGTGGTTGCGGTTGCCCGCGCGGGCGGCGTGCGCGACACCGCGCTTGATACCATGGTGTTGGTTAAGCCGCTTGGTCGCGGTCGGCTTGGCTCGTTTGCCTGGGCCGGGACGGCGAGGGCCAATGTCAGTCCGCAGGCTAGGACGACGCCGAAGATGCGCATGGAAGCCTCCTGGTTGCCTGCAACGGTCATGATTTCGTTACGAAAGGCAAGATAATTCGGCAGCCGGAATCCGGCTCCCGCGGTTGAGCGTTCGTGATCGGGACGATGGCCGGGCCAGGCTTTCAAGGGGCGTCGTGGCACGCCGGGCAGCGTCATGCCTTGCACGCAACACGACCCCGACGGCGAGCATCACCACCGGCTGCTTCGACGCGTGTTTGGCGCGCCTATAGGCGCACTCCCGATGGGCCAGCGCGTCATCGCGCTGCGGTGACGCGCAGTGGCGGCGCTACGCCGGGCGATATTCGGAAGCGGACACGCTCACACCCGCCAATTCGCACTCGCTTCCCGCTTGTAGGCGAGGTCATCGGCGAGCTGCACCCGCGCCCGGTAGGCGGAGGTGCTGAGCAGGCGCAGGGTGGGGCCGGCGGAGGCGCGCACCGTCATCACGGCGCGGGTGAAGCAGCCTGGGCCGCCGCTTTCCCAGTTGCGCAGTGCGACGCCCGCCTGCCCGGCCGCGATCAGGTCCGGGATCATGGTGGCGAGCGCGGCGCGGGGCACTGCATGGCCGGGCGGGCCCATCAGGAACTGGTTGTGGACGTAAAGCGGCTGCTCCATTGAGACCGCGGCCACGAAGGCGTGCCGCGCCAGCTCCAGCCAATCGGCGATCGGCGCTCGGCAGCGTTCGTCGGAATCGGCATAGGCGCCGCCATCGGCGAACAGCACCAGGGCGCGCAGCAGATTGGCCCGGAAGGCGGCGTTCGGGCAGGCGTCGAAGGCGGCCACCCCCTCCTCCCCGCGCCGCGCCTGCACATACTCACGCGCGGAGACCGCCGAGAATGGCCGATGCGCCAGGCCCGGATTGTGCCGCCCCCAGCTCGCGAAAACCGCAGCCACGTCATCGGGCGGCGCGGGATCGTCCCAATAGGTGCATAGCGTGGCGCGCAGCGGCGCGGCCGGCAGGCGCGGCACCCGGTCGAGCGCGAGGTGCCCGGCCTCGATCAGAGCGGACAGGCCGTGGCGCGCAGCCTCGGTCGCCTGGGAGACCGCGGTGGCGGCGGCGCGCCAAGCCTCGGCATCGCGCAGGCGTTCCGCGGGCGGGGTGTCGAACAGGCCGGCGCGGACGCGGATCGGCAGGCCGAGGGCGGGCGGCAGCGTCGCGGCGATGCTGCGCGCGGCCTCCGCCTCACCCGCGCTGAGCAGGGTATCGGCGAGGCGCGCGCGGATCGCCTCGGGCAAGGTCGTGTCCCGGGCGAGGCGCAGCAGGGCGCCGCTCCCCTGCCCTTCGCGCAGGCACAGGCCGGCATCGACCAGGCGCAGCAGCGGGTCCTGCGGGTTCGCGCCGAGCAGGCGTCGCGCGGCGCGCAGGCGCCCGGCGCCGGTCAGCACCTCGACGACCGGGGCGAGGTTGCCCGGCCCGGGTGCGGCGCGCAGCCGGGCGCGCCCGATCCCCAATTCGCGCCGAAGATGGGCGTGCTGCGCCCGCGCATCGGCCAGCACGCCGAAGGGGGCGCCACCGATCTGGGCGCGGGCCTGGCGCGCGGCGGCGAGTGCCACGTCGCACCAGGCCAGGCGCAGCGCAGCACCCGCCACGCCAATGGACGCGGCCAGGGCATGGCCGGGATCCGCCTGGGCTATGGCATAGGCGCGCAGCGCCGGCAGCGCCTGGCCGGCGGCGTGACGCCGCTCCGCCTCCGCGAAGGCGGCGGCCGGGGTCACCCTATGGCCCGGGCCACCCATTCTCCCCAGGCCAGCGTCGCGGCATCGGCGCCGATGCGGCCTACCACCTGTACGCCGAGCGGTAGGCCGCGCGGCCCGACCCCAGCCGGGACCGTGACACACGGGACATGGAGCAGCGTCCACAGCGTGTTGAACGCTGCATCGCCCGTCCAGCCGAGCCCCTCCGGCGCCTCGCCGGGGGCCGACGGGGTGAGGATGGCGTCAAAGCCCTCGATCATCGCGGGGAAGGCAGCGCGGGCGGCGGCGAAGGCGGCGCGCCCGGTCTCCAGCTTCATCGGGTCCTGCGTGCGGGCCCATTCCATGCGTTCGGCCAGCACCGGGGAGACCTGGGCGCGGGCGTGGTCCATCTCCCAGGCGATGGCGGCCGCACTTTCCATGTTCATCACGAAGGCATGCGCTTCGAAGGCCTCGCCCATGGCGGGCGACAGCGTGATGGGGGTGACGGTCGCACCCGCGCGGCGGCAGGCTTCGGCAACACGCTGGAACAGGGCGAGGGTCTCGGGAGCGGCGAGGTCGGTCTGAGGTCCCATCACCAAAGCGAGGCGCGGCGGGCGGGCGGGCTTGGCCGTCACGTCGCCATGCGAGCGACCGGTCAGCGCTGCCATGCCATAGGCCGCATCCGCCACGCTACGCGACATGATCCCAATGGTATCAAGGCTTTCGCTCATCATCTTCATGCCGGCTCTGTGCAACGTGCCATAGCTTGGCTTGAAGCCGACCGCGCCGCAGAAGGCCGCGGGGCGGATGATGCTACCGGCCGTTTGCGTCCCGAAGGCCAGCGGGATGACGCCCGCGCCCACCGCCGCCGCCGACCCTTGCGAGGACCCGCCGGGCGTGTGCTTCGGATTGGTCGGGTTGGTGGTAGCACCTGGGTGCCGCGTGGCGAATTCTGTCGTCACCGTCTTGCCGATGATGTTCGCACCCGCGCCGCGCGCCGCCGCCACGCAAGCCGCATCCGAGCGCGGCCGCCAGCCGGCCCAGATCGGGGATCCATATTGAGATGGTTGGTCAGCCGTGTCGATCACATCCTTGACACCAAACGGAATTCCCGCGAGCGGCCCCCTCACCGCCCGGCGGTCGATGGCCGCCGCCTCCCGCCGCACCAGCGCCGGGTCCAGCCAGATGAAGGCGCGCAGCGTCGCCTCCCGCGCCTGGATGCGCTCCAGATAGGCCTCGGCGATGTCGAGGGCAGAAAGACTGCCGGCATGCACGCGCTTGCTGGCTTCGGTGAGGGACAGATCGGCGGGATGGGTCATGGGCGTGAGCCTGCCCGGACCAGCGGGCCAGTCAAGCCATCGTGTGGTGCATAAGGCTCCGCGCAAGCCCTGGCGCATCGGCGCCGGCCACGCCACCTCCGCAAGGCAGCGGCCGCCATGCCGCTGGATCGCGGCGCGCGGTTCGACGTGGAGGGACTTCGCGCGCTACTCTCGAGGGCCATTCCCGCCGAGGCCTGACATGACCCGAGTCGCGTTGCTGTTCCCGCTGATAATCGCCGGCTGCGCCTTCTCCGACCCGACCCCCGCACCCGCGCCAACCGCCACCACCTCCGCCGGCGCGCCCACCATCGAGGAAGCCTGCCGCCGCGAAGCCGAACGCGTGGTGCTGTTCCGCGACCGCGGCCAGCAAATGCGCATCGATGAAGGCGAAAGCCGCCTCGGCAGCCAAGCCTCCATCCCAAGCTCGCGGGCACAAAGCGACATCGCCGGACGCTCCTTCGAACGCGACAGACTGGCACGCGACTGCGTGCGCCAATCCACCACACGCCCGCGCTGAGCGTGCGGTCCAGGGGGGAAGCAAGGCCAGGGGCTCTGCCCCTGGACCCCGCCAGGATCGTGTCGATCCTGGACCTCCATACGTTGGTTCCGAGTTTTGGGGGGTGGGTTTTGGGTAGTTTCGCTTCGCGGACCCGTCGCGGAGAGAGGGCGGCTTGCGCGCGCTCGCCCGTGTGGAGCGCCCTCCGCCCGCCCTCTCTCCGCGACGGGTTCATACAGGCCAACGGCCAAGCCAGCCCTCCCCAATCCCAGAACCAGCGCATGCCGGGGTCCGGGGATCGGCGCGATCCCCGGCGGGGGTCTGGGGGCAGCGCCCCTGGCCTTGCTTAGCCGCCCATGGCCGTACTCTCCACACTGACGCGGGCTTTGGCGCATCGGAATGCGCGCATTTTCTTTGCCGGGTCTTTGGTGGCGTGGACTGGGTTGTGGATGCATCGCATCGCCGTGTCCTGGTTCGCGTGGGAGCTGACGGGCAGTGCGTTTTGGGTGGGCATGGTGGCGTTTTGCGACCTGGCACCGGCGGTGATTGTGAGCCCGATTGCGGGGGCCATTGCGGACCGGGTGGACCGGGTGCGGTTGGCGATGGTCTCGCAGGCGGCGATCGGGGTGGTGGCGGGTGTGATCGGGCTGCTGGTGATGACCGGGCAGATGACGATTGGGTTGTTGCTGGCGCTGGAGGTGTTGTCGGGTGTGGCGGCGAGTTTCGCGCAGCCGGCGCGGCAGACCTTGATGCCGGGGATTGTTCCCCGCGCTGACCTGCCGGCGGCGGTGGGGCTGAATTCGCTGTGCTTCAATGTGGCGCGCTTCGTGGGGCCGGCGCTGGCCGGGCCGTTGATTGTGGTGGCGGGTGTGGCGCCGGCGATATTCTGCAATGCCGCCGCGTATCTGATCGCGACGGCGACGTTGCCGATGCTGGTGGTGGACCCGGCGCAGCGGCGCGGGCATCCGGCGACGGCGAGCCTGTTCGGCGAAATCGCGGAGGGCATGACCTATGCGGCGCGCCATCCCGGGCTTGGGCCGATCCTGATCTTTGCCGCGGTTGCGGCGGTTTTGTTGCGCGGGGTGCCGGAGATCCTGCCGCCTTTCGTGGAAAATGTGTTCGGGCGGGGCGCGGAGGCGCTGGCCTATCTGACCGCCGCGTTCGGCGTAGGTGCGCTGATCGCGGGGACCATGGTTGCCGGGCGCGGGCATCTGCGCGGCACGACGCGGATTGCGGTTTTGGCCGTCGCCTGCCAGGCGGTGACGACGGCGGGCTTTGCCTCGACGGGGTGGTTTCCGCTGGGGCTGCTGGCCGCGGCGGCGATGGGTGCGGCGGGCGCGGTGCATGGCATTTCCGTCCAGACCTTGGCGCAGAGTGCGGCAGACCCCGCGATGCGCGGCCGTGTGCTCAGCCTGTGGGGGTTGATCACGCGGGGCGGCCCTGCCGTGGGTGCCTTGGCGCTGGGCGCGGCGGGTGAGGTGTTCGGCCTGCAATGGCCGGTGCTGGTGGCGGTGGCGCTTTCGGCACTGGTGGTGGTCTGGGGCATGGTGCGGCTACCGCGCATGGCGGCGAGTTTGGAACAGGGTTGAGGAAGTTTTTTTGAGTTCCCGCTCGCATGGATCACTTCACAAAGGGGAAATGGTATGGACGACGACTCAAGCATTCGTTCGTCGTTCATGATAAGCGAACACTTGGTTTACCCACATTTGACTCGACGCAAAATGCGCATGGTTGCAGGCATGATCGAGCATCAAATGTACATTGACGAACCTGTTCCCTTGGCTAAGAGGGTTGAGCTTACGGATGCAGCAAACGTACGCTTAAACTCGCTGCCCATCACTCCAATCTTAAAGATGAGTAAGCGTAAGTGGGTTGACGCATTTTTTGAAGAAGGATCTCTACAGCTTGGCACTCTCCCTTACTATTCGTCCTTTGACCACAATCAAATAGGTGACCCTACCGAAGGGTCCTTCCTCATTATTGGAACATCATGTAGCGCGACAACGTTCACTCAAATGTCAGGAGGATTTAATTCATATGTTTTTTGTACATACACTGGACAACAAGATGATTTTACCGCAAAGGAACTTGGATACGATGATTATTATTTTATCGACGATCCACTAGGATTTTCGATGGCTGTTTCGCACTCTCTAGGATGTATTGCACATAATTTTGCTAGTTGCGTGTATAGTCCTCATAAAGCAATCGTGGCGCCCCTTCCCGCTGCTTTCGATTTAACTCGTATCTCCGTAGAGTTGTTGTGTGTAGGAGGGCGGATGAAGTATTTCGTCAAGCCTAATATATATGCAAACCAATGTGAATTTCGATTTTTGTTTGATATGTTAAGCGACCTATCAGGACCTATACAGCTAAAATGCCCCGAGGCGCGAAAATTTTGTAGCCGGCCGTGAACCTAATTATTGAGTGTGTCGAAATCAGTCTATCAGAATAATTCATCATCCACCGTGGATTAAAGAGGGAAACATAAACTGATGCTGGATACCGCGATCATCGGCATGGGCGGCTGGGGCCAGAAGCTTGTGGCCAGCGTGCAGGGCAACAATGCCGCCGGGCTGCGCTTCGTCTCGGGTGCGACGGGGCGGCCGGAGCGCGCGGCCGAGTTCGCCCGCGCGAACGGCATCCGGCTGGAGGCGAGCTATGAGGCGGTACTTGCGGACCCCGCGGTCAAGGCCGTGGTGCTGGCCACGCCGCACAAGGCACATGCTGAGCAAGTGATCGCGGCCGCGCGGGCGGGCAAGCATGTGTTCGTGGAGAAGCCCTTCACGATGAGCAAAGCCTCGGCGGAGGCGGCTGTGGATGCCTGTGGCAGCGCGGGCGTGGTCCTCGCCTTGGGGCATAACCGGCGCTTCCTGCCGGCCACGGCGGAGATCAAGGCGCTGGTCGCGGCCGGTGAACTCGGCACGATCCTGCATGTCGAAGGCCAGATGAGCGGCCCGGGGGCGATCGCCTACAAGCCTGGCATGTGGCGGACGGACCGCGCCGAGAGCCCGCTGGGCGGGATGGGCGGCATGGGCATCCACATGATCGACATGATGGTGAACCTGGCAGGGCCGATCGCGGCCGTGACGGTGCGTTCGCTGGCGCGGGTTCTGGATAATGGGCTGGATGATACGACGGCGGGGCTGTTCCGCTTCGCCTCGGGGGCGACGGGGTCTTTCGCCACGCTGGCTTATGCACCGCGGTATTGGCGTGTGGCGTTGTTCGGGGACCGCGCGCATGTCGAAATGCGTGGGCAGGAGCAGGTGGTCTTTACCCCGCGCGAAGGCCAGGGCTGGGTGCGCGACTACCCGGTGACGGATATCGAGCGTGCGGAGCTTGCCGCCTTTGCCGCGGCCGTGGCTGGCGGCCCGGCCTACCCGCTGCCTGCGGACGAGGCGATCCATGGCGCGAGCGTGTTCGAGACGATGGTCTTCGCCGCCGCGGCGGGGGGCGAATACGCGGTACCCTGACGCGCGGTTTTCCTGGCGGCCTGTGCGGGTGGCGTGCCAGGATCGCGCCATGAAAAGACGCGCCCTGATCTGCGCCGGCGCCCTGCCGGCCGCCCTGCCCTTCGCCGCGATGGCCTTCCGCTTCGAGCCCGACCGCCCGGCCCCGGGCTGCGCCACGCCCGAGGCCCTGCGCGAGCTCCATGGGCGCCACGCGCTCTCGGCGCCGCAGCGCAAGATGATGGAGGAAGGCGCGCTCTGCCCGATCTGCGGCTGCCCGCCGGGGCTGCCCATCCAGCCGAGCAAGCTGCGCGGCTGAATCTTCCGGCTGCGGCGGAACTGTTCTAG
>JBKJNV010000488.1:0-4833 GCA_046593435.1 Roseomonas sp. | reverse complement strand
AGCACTAGACCCGACCCACGCGCCTCGCGCCAGGGACCTTCAACCGCAGCGCGCAATCATCTCCGCCCGGATCACCGCCGCATCGCCTGATGGCGCCCCCACGAGGTCGGCGCCCGTCAGGACGGCGCCCATCGCCACGTCCCGCGCGAGCGCGATCCCGTGCGCCAGGCCGATGGGGATGGTGTCGAGTGCGCGGGCGTGCGCCGCAGGGATGCACTTGCCCCAGACCAGCGCGCCCCCTTCCCCATCCAGCACCTCGCCGCGCTTGAGGTCGCGCTTGGCCACGGCGGCGACATCGCCGCGCCAGGCGGTGGCGCAGCCCGTGGCCTCCCCGCGCAATGCGGCCGAGGCGATGGAGACGCCAAGTTCCAGCCCGATGAAGTGATACGGCCGCCACAACGCGGCGTAGCGGCCGGTGCTGTCCGTGGCCACGCCGTATTCGGCGAAGCAGCGGCGGGCATACTCCGTCTCGCCCTCGAATACGGCGTACACGCCCCAGCGTAGATTATCCGCGATCTCGCTGCCATCGCGCCGGAGCGATGAGATCACCTCCACCATGCCCGCGCGCGGCAGCACGCCGCCCGCATTGTGCGGCCGCAGGATATCGGGGATCTCCGAAGTGCCGGCGGGCGGGAAGGCCAACCCATCCTCCGGCACGGCCAAGCCCGTGGCATTGGCAATGGCCGCCATCTCGATGCCGGATTTCGTCCCGTCCAGGAAGGAGTTGAACATCTGCGGGTTCATCCCGCCCGCCCGCGCCGCCTCCGGCGTCAGGCCGTAGAACCCCCACACCGTCTCCGGCGTGCTGGCGTGGAAGGATGGCAGGTACTTGGTGCCCTTGCCGGCCGCGACGATGGTGAAGCCCGCCGCACGCAGCGTGTCCACCATCTCGCACACCAGGGCGGGCTGGTCGCCATAGGCCATGGAATAGACCACGCCCGCCGCCTCGGCCTCCAGCGCCAGCAGCGGCCCGGCCAGCACGTCGGCCTCCACATTCACCATCACCACGTGCTTGCCATGCGCGATGGCATGGCGCGCGTGGCGCAAACCGGCGGTGGGGTTGCCAGTCGCTTCCACC
The DNA here is from genome assembly GCA_046593435.1 of Roseomonas sp. GTDB lineage: Bacteria > Pseudomonadota > Alphaproteobacteria > Acetobacterales > Acetobacteraceae > Plastoroseomonas. The sequence goes on along the minus strand of JBKJNV010000488.1, from coordinate 3,755 downwards.
ACCACGTCCACGCGCGGATCGGCGATCAACGCCATGGCATCCTGCGTCAGATGGGTACCGCCGGAGGACGCCGCGTCATCAAGGCTCGCCGCGTCGTAGCTGCCATCCGGCCAATGCACGCGCGCCAGCGACGCCTGCGCGCCCGTGATGGACAGGTCCGCAATGCCCAGCACGTGCAGCCCCGGCATCAGTCGCGCCTGATGCAGGAACATGGACCCGAACTTGCCCGCGCCGATATGCGCAACGCGGATCGGCCGCCCCGCCGCTGCGCGCGCGAGAAGCTTCGTGTGTAAATTCATGTCTGCATCCATCCACCGGCAATATCGACGGCCTGGCCCGTGACGAAGGCTGCATCCGGCCCGGTCAGGTAGCAGCAGGTGCGCGCCACTTCCTCGGCCGTGCCGAAGCGCCCCATGGGTGTGGCGGTCAGCACCTGCTCGTTCAAGCGCGGGTCAACCGAGCGCGCGAGGGGGGTGTCGATCCGCCCCGGGCACAGCGCATTCACCGTGATCCCATGCGGCCCAAGCTCTCCGGCCAGGTGCTTGGTCAGCCCGATCAGCGCCGCCTTGGAGGCCGTGTAGTGGCAGCCGACGATCGGCGTGTAGGTCTTGCCCGCGACCGAGGCGGTGTTGACGATGCGCCCCGATCGCCGCGCGATCATCCCCGGCGCGAGCGCACGGATCATGGCGAAAGCGCCAGAGAGATTCACCGCGATCACCCGGTCCCATTCCTGCCACGGCATCTCATGCACACCGAGCGCGCGGCCATTGGTCTTGGGGCTGATCCCGGCATTGTTCACCAGGATATCGGCCGGGCCGAGCTCCGCCTCGGCCGCCGCGCAGACAGCCTCGACCTGGGCACGGTCCGCGACATCGCAGGCGAGCGGGAAGCCGCCACAGCGCGCCGCCGTTTCGCGCGCCAGGTCCAAATCCACATCCAGCACCGCGACCCAGGCACCGCGTGCGGCGAGCATCTCGGCGATTGCGGCCCCGATGCCGCGCCCGGCCCCGGTCACGATGGCAACCTTGCCGGCGTGCGTCTGCGGCTCGGCGTCACGTCCAGAACGCGGCCGATTCAGACCTTCGCGGCGTTCGCCGCTGCGGTCATCGGACGCCTGCTCCACCGCGCCGCTCACGCCGCCACCCGCAGCATGATCTTGCCGATATGCGCGCTGCTTTCCATCAGCCGGTGCGCTTCGGCCGCCTCGGCCAGGGGGAAGGTCGCGAAGATTTCCGGCCCGCAGCGCCCGGCCTCCAGCACGGGCCAGACCTTCTCGCGCAGTGCATCGGCCAACGCGCCCTTCTCCGCCGTTGTGCGCGGCCGCATCGTGCTGCCTGTGATGGTCAGGCGCTTGAGCATGATCGGGCGCAGATCCGCCGTCGCCACGCTGAAGCCGCCCAGGAAGGCGATCAGCACCAACCGCCCGTCACGCCCCAGGCTGCGCAGGTTCTTCTGGAAGTAGTCGGCGCCGACCATGTCCAGGATCACGTCCACCCCACGCCCGCCGGTGAGCGCCTTGATGCGCTCGGCGAAATCCTCCTCGCGGTAGTTGATCGCGGCCGTGGCGCCGAAGCCAAGGCTGGCCGCACATTTCTCGGCGCTCCCGGCGGTGGCGTGGATGGTGGCGCCGAATTCCCGCGCCAGCTTGATGGCCGTCACGCCAATGCCCGAGGTGCCGCCATGCACCAGCGCCGTCTCGCCAGCCGCCAGCCGGCCATGGCCGAACAGGTTGGCCCAGACCGTGAAGTAGGTCTCGGGCAGCGCCGCAGCACGCAGCGCGTCATAGCCCTTGGGCCAGGGCAGCGTCTGCGCCTCGGGGGCGGTGCAGTATGCGGCATAGGCGCCGCCATTGGTCAGCGCGCAGACCTTGTCGCCGACGCGGAAGCGGGTGGCCGCACTCCCCAACGCCACCACCTCGCCGGCGCATTCCAGCCCCATCACCGGGCTGGCACCGGGCGGCGGGGGGTAGTTGCCGCTGCGTTGCTGCACATCGGGGCGGTTCACACCCGCGACCTCGACGCGGATCAGAACCTCATCGGGCGAAGGCGTCGGCACGGCGCGGCGGGCGGGCACCAGAACGTCCGGCCCGCCCCCGGCGCCATGATCGATGAACTCCATCTCGGCGGGCAGAATTGGCATCGGCGTTTCCTCGGTCCTGGCGGCCTGAGGGTTCGCGCCTGGCGCCAGCTTCGTCAAGACGGCTAGCAGCGGGATCAACCGGGCTTGCGCGGGGCGGCGGTTCCAGGGAGGTTCGCGCCTTGCGCTTTCCCCGGGGACCTCCGCCTTGATCCGCCTGCGCCGCCGCCCGCTTTTTGCCGCCCTCACCCTGGCGGCCATGCCCCGCGCGCTGCGTGCGCAGGCGGCGGAGCATCGTTTCGGCGCGCTGTTCCCCTTCTCCGGCGCCCAGGCCCTGCATGGCGATGAAAGCTTCCGTGGGCTGGAGATCGCCGCGGCCGAACGCAATGCGGCTGGCGGCATCCTGGGCCGCCCCATCCGCCTGCTGAAGGCCGACGCGGTGGACGCAGCCCAGGCCATGGCAGAGATGCGCCGCCTGCTGGGCCCAGAACGTGCGACGGCCGTGTTCGGCACCCACGCCTCGGCGCTCTCTGTCGCGGCCTCCCAGGTCGCGGAATTGCAGGGAATTCCCTACATCGAGATGGGGGCCGCGGCCGACGCGATCACCGAACGCGGCTTCCGGACGTTGTTCCGCACCTGCCCGCGCGTGGCCGATTATGCCACCGCCACGGTCGAGGCCCTGTCTGAACTGGTCGCTCCCACCCTTGGCGTGGCCCCGCAGGCGCTGCGGATCGGCATCCTCGCCGAGGACCAGGGCGAAGCACAGGCCTTGGCCACCGCCCAGGATGCGGCGCTGCGCCTGCCGGGGCTGATCCCCGCCGAGCGCCTGTCCTACCCGGCGCGGATTCCGGATTTCGCACCGCTGCTGCAGCGCCTGCGCGCCGCCAGTGTGGAAGTGCTGCTGCACAACGGGCAGGCTGGCGACATTGCGCCGCTGTTCCGCGCCATGCACGATACCGGGTGGCGACCGCGCATGCTGCTCGGCAACGGCATGGGCTACAGCACGGCGGAAACCGCGTTCGCGGTCGGCCGTGGGTTCGCGAATGTACTCACATTGGAATTCTCGCCCTTCGCCGTGAAGGAGAGCTTCGCGCCCAGCATTCCGCTCTTTGTCGATGCGTATAAGGGTCGCTACGGCAGCGAACCGCGCTCGGCCCTGTCGCTTGCGAACCATGCGGCGTCGCTGATCGCCTTCGAGGCCTTCCATCGCGCCGGTTCGCTCGAAAGGGACCGCGTCCGCGCGGTCATGATGGCCGCCGAAATTCCCGAAGGGGCCTCGCCCGCCGGATGGGGCCTGCGCTTCGATGAGCGAGGGCAGAACACCCGGGCGCGTCCGTTCCTGATGCAGTGGCAGGGCGGCGTGCTGCACAGCATCTCGCCAGCGAGCGCGGCAACTGCTGCCCTGCGCACGCCGCTCGGCGGTTAGAGCACAATCCGTCCAATTGGACGGATATCGTGCTCTCAAACATCTTGATTCTAGACCAAGAATTCCGATCAGATGAAGTCATCTGATCGGAAATTGCTCTAGGACCGCGCTGCGCGCAGCCGCGCCGCCCGGGGTCCGGCAACGGCCGGCAGCAGAAGCGGCGGCTTCAGTTCACCCGGATGTTGCGGGCGCGGACGATGCCGGTCCACTTCTCGGTCTCGCTGCGCAGGAAGCTTGCGGCCGAGGCCGGCGT
>JBKJNV010000651.1:0-2945 GCA_046593435.1 Roseomonas sp. | reverse complement strand
TCGTGGTGGACACCGCCAGCACCGACGGGACGCCCGAGGTCGCGCGCGGCCTCGGCGCCCGAATCGTGGCCGAACCTCGCCGCGGCTACGGCCGTGCCTGCCTCGCCGGAATCGCGGCACTGTCGCCCGGGGTGGACACCGTGCTGTTCATGGACGCCGACGCCGCCGACCGGCCGGAGGACATCGCGCGCCTGCTTGCCCCGATCGCGGCAGGCGAGGCGGACCTCGTCATCGGCGCGCGCACCCTGGGCGTGGAACCAGGCGCGCTGACGCCCCAGCAGCGCTTCGGCAACGCTTTGGCCTGCCTGTTGATCCGTCTGATCTGGGGCGTGCGCTACAGCGATCTTGGTCCCTTTCGCGTCATCCGACGCGATGCGCTGGCGCGGCTGCGCATGCGCGACGAGACCTGGGGCTGGACGGTCGAGATGCAGGTCCGCGCCGCCCGTCTGGGCCTGCGCGTGCTCGAGGTGCCGGTGGGCTACCGCCGCCGCATCGGGCAATCCAAGATTTCGGGAACCGTGTCCGGCACCATCCGGGCGGGGGCGAAGATCCTTTGGGTGATCGGGGCGGAGGCGCTGGACGGCTTGCGCGCGGGCCGCGCCCGGCGTTGATCGCCACCACGCGCGTAACCTCACCGGGATCTCCGACGTAAGGCCGCCGCGACTACTCCATCGGAAAGAAGGAACGCTCGCTTGTCCGTCCGCAGCATCGCCCAGCATGCGACCCGCCCCGGGAAGTTCCAAGACCCAGCCCTGACGGCCAAGGGGGAGCACCGCGCGCAGGTGGCACCGCAAGGCCTGCGCACGCTGTGGATCAACACCGGCACGCTGTGCAACATCACCTGCGCAGGCTGCTACATCGAAAGCAGCCCGCGCAATGACGCGCTGGTCTACATCTCACCCGCCGAAGTGACTGGCTTCCTCGACGAGGCAGCCCTTCGCGGGGAGCCGCTGGAGCAGGTCGGCTTCACCGGCGGCGAGCCCTTCATGAATCCTGGATTGCTGGCGATGCTGGGGGATGTCCTCGGCAGGCCCGGCCTCTCCGCACTGGTGCTGACCAATGCCATGCAGCCGATGCGGCGTTACGCCGGCGGGCTGGCGCAGCTGCATACCCGTTTCGGATCGGAGCGGCTGACCCTGCGCGTGAGCCTCGATCACCATGATGCCCTCCTCCACGATCTCGAACGGGGCGAAGGCAGCTTCGCGAAGGCGCTCGATGGGCTCGCCTGGCTGGCGCGGGAGGGCTTCACGGTGCACGTCGCCGGCCGGCTCGGCTTCGGCCAGGACGGTGAGGCGGCGATGCGCGCCGGCTACGCCACCCTTTTCGCCGACCACCGCATCGCCATAGAGGCGCAGGATCGGGTCGCGCTGATGCTCTTCCCCGAAATGGACGAAGGCGCCGATGTGCCCGAGATCAGCGAAGCCTGCTGGGGCATCCTGGGCAAGGCGCCGGACAGCGTGATGTGCGCCTCCTCCCGCATGGTCGTGAAGCGGAAGGGCGCCGCGGGGCCGGCGGTGGTGGCCTGCACGCTGCTGCCCTACGACCCGCGCTTCGAGCTTGGCGCCACCCTGGCCGAGGCCGCGCGGCCGATCTCCCTCAACCACCCGCATTGCGCGCGCTTCTGCGTGCTCGGCGGCGGCGCCTGTTCTGGATGAAATCCCGACCGATGCATCGTCGTTCCCTGCTGGCCCTGCCGCTCGCCGCGCTGTCCGCACCCGCCATCGCGCAGGCCGCCCCGCTGCGCTTCGCCGTTGGCCCCTTCCAGCCGACGGCCGGCGACACCAGGCGGGCCTTCACGCCGTTCTTCGCCCACATCGCCGCGGCGATCGGGCGGCCGCATGAGCTGGCGGTCACCACCGACTGGGCCGGTATCGCAGTGGCCCTCGGCAGCGGCCAGACCGACTGCGCCTGGATGGGCCCCTGGGGCTACGTGCTGGCCCGCGCGCGTGCGGGTGCCGATGTGCTGGCCACGGTCCTGTACGAAGGGCGGCCGACCTATCACGCCATCATCATCGCCCGCCCCGATCTTCCCATCGCGCGCTTTCCCGAAGACGCGCGGGGGATGTCCATCTCCTTCGCCGATGCAGGCTCGACCAGCGGATGGCTCATCCCGCACCATTGGTTCCTCACGCGCGGGATCGATCCGCGCAGCTTCTTCCGCTACCGCGACGGTGCCAGCCATGCAGCCAACGTCATCTCCGTCGCTTCCGGCCACGTCGACCTCGCCACCGATTTCGACCGCAACCTCGCCGCCATGATCGCGGCTGGCCGCGTCCGCGACTCGCAGCTGAAGGTGGTATGGCGCAGCGACCCGCTGCCCAACGATGCCCTGGCGGCCCGCCGCGATCTCGACCCTGGCCTGAAGCGCGCCATCGCTGAGGCCGCCTTGGCGATCGGCGAGGCCGATGCGGCCCGGCTCATGCCGCCAGGCTATACCGGCTGGGTGCCTGCCACGGCGCAGACCTATGCACCCATCGAGGCAGCGGGTCGCGCACTGGGCCGGCTTGCGGCCAGCTGATGCGGCGCGCTGTCTGGATCCTGGGCTTCGTCGCGCTGCAGGTGGCCTGCATCTGGGTCATACAGCCGGATCTCGGGCGGCTATGGGCCGGGCTGCCGCGCCTGGCGGGCTGGATCGTGGGCGGGTTTCCGCCCGATTTCTCCGGCTTCGAAGACCTGCTGGCGCGTGCGGCGGAGACGGTGGCGCTCGCTACATTGGGCACCACGCTGGCGGCGATGCTGGCGCTGCCGCTGGCCCTGGCGGCAGCGCGCCCCTCCAACCCATGGCCCGCGCTCTATCACCCGGCGCGCGCGCTGCTCGACACGCTGCGCGGCGTCGATGGCTTTGTCTTCGCACTGATCTTCGTCGCCGCCGTGGGCCTTGGGCCCTTTGCCGGCCGAGTGCAGCGCAACGCCGAGAAGGCCGGCAAAGGGCCCAAGGCCCACGG
>JBKJNV010000370.1:0-2741 GCA_046593435.1 Roseomonas sp. | reverse complement strand
GAAGCGCACCGGCAGCCGCTCGACGAATACCGCACCACGAAACGTGTACCAGACGAAGGATGGCGGCTGGGTGGGGCTGTCGGCGTCGACCCAGCCCACCTTCATCAAGCTGATGCGCTCCCTGGGGCGGGAGGAATTGCTGGATGATCCGCGCTTTCGCACCAACACCGACCGCATTGCCAACCTCGACGCAATCGACGGCATCGTGCGCGACTTCGTGGCCGGTCTGACCAGGGCGGAGGCGCTGGCGAAGTTCGATCGGGATGGGGTGACGATCGGCCCCGTTCTGAACATCCGCGACATCAGCGAGGACCCCTACATCCGGGAGCGCGAGGCGCTGATCGAGGTGCCGGATGCGGACATGCCCGATGGCTGGCTGCCGATGCATGGCGAGGTGCCGCGCCTGTCGGTCACGCCGGGCATCCTGCGCCGTGGCGCGCCGCGGATCGGGGAGGATAACCGCGCCATCCTGGGCGCGCTGGTGGGCGAGGATGAGTTCGACCGGCTGCACAAGGCCGGCGCGATCCAGGGGGAGGGTGGCTGACGGCGCACGGGCCGGCGCATGTCTCGCGCGCCAGGGGTGACGAGGTCAGGCGGGCTCGCGCGGGGGCAGGCCGGTGACGGTGAAGCCATGCGCGTTGGTCCAGCGGGTCATGTCGATGACGAACATCCGCTCCGGCTCGACCAGGCGGTGCGTCGCGCGGGTGCCCTGGAGCGTCCATTCGACATAGCCGGGGCGGGGGAAGCGCCGGCGTTGGCGCAGGCCGCGCGCGACATCGACCATGGCGGTCGCTGGCGCCCACACGATCTCCATGCCGCGGTGGCGCATCCGGCGGTAGATGTGCAGATGGCCGCAGCAGATGATCTTCACGCCCTGGGTTGCGCACAGATCGAGCAGCGCGGCGCGGGCGGGATGCGGGATGACCGAGGTGGTGCGCGCGGGGTCGTCGGGGTCGCGGTCGAAGGGGGGCATGTGCATGAACAGCATCACCGGCCGCGTGCCGCGGGTGGCGAGCATGTCGCGCAGTGCTGCCATCTGCGCGGCCTCCTCGGCCAGGCCCGAGGCGAGCAGGGAGGTGTCGATGCCGATCAGGCGCCACTCGCCCAGGTCCCAGTGCCACCATTGCGGGCCGAAATGGCGCTGCCAGGCGGCGATGCGCTTGGCGTTGACCGGCTGGCGGAGGCGCGAGAAGGCGGGAGCCTCGCCGGTGTCGTGATTGCCGCTGATGACGCGTTGGGGGATGCCCAGCGTCGCCATTTCCGCCGCCGCGAAGGCGAGGTCGGCTTCCGCGACGGGCCCGTTGAAGCTGAGGTCGCCGCCATGGACCAGCGCATCGGGCGGCAGCGCGGCCATGTCGGATTTGAAGGCGCGCCAATTATCGGTGAAATACCCGTGTGTCGCCGACAAATGCGTATCGGAGACATGGATCAGGCGAATGGCCATCGAGCTCTCTCTCGCGCGATCATGGCGCACCGCCTTATGGCGAGGTTCCGCGAGCCCAATTGTTAAAAATAAAAGAAAGGGGTCCGGGGGAATTCCTTCCCCCGCGCTTGCTTATCCCGCACGCAACAACGGCCCGCGTGCCGCGCAGAATCTGTCCACCGCCGCGACATAGCGCGCGCTCTCCGCCTCACCCACCGGCAGGCTGAGCGCGACCATGCCCCGGCGTGCGATATAGATACCGGCGTTCATCATGTCGAAGAAGAAAAGCTCGTTGACCCCGTCTTCGGCCGGGCTTTTTGCGTAGGGCCGCGTGATGTCGCCCAGCCGGAAATGCGGCTGGATCATGCTGCCGATACCCGTGAACTGCATCGCCACCTGGTGCTTCGCGCAGACCGCGTTGAGTGCCGCCCGCAGCGCATCGCCGCGCGCGCGCAGGGCTTCCGCGGCCGTGTCGTCGAAGATCTCGCCCATGGCGGTGATGCCGGCGGACATCGACAGGACATTGTTGTTGAAGGTCCCGGCATGGGTCAGGCGCCCGGGCTCATACATCGCCATGATGTCGGCGCGGCCGCCGAAGGCGCCGAAGGACATCCCGCCGGCGACGTATTTGCCCAAGGTGGTGAGGTCGGGCGAGACGCCGTGCAGCTTCTGCAACCCACCAAGCGAGTGGCGGGAGGTCATCACCTCGTCGAAGATCAGGACGATGCCATGCTCGGTCGCCGCGGCGCGCAGCGCGGCGAGGAAGTCGCGGCTGGCGGGGATGCACCCGCCGCTGCCCATCATCGGTTCGAGCAGGATGGCGGCAAGGTCGCCGGCATGCTCCCGGATCAGCGCGAGGGTGCCCTCGATGTCGTTGTAGGGCGCGAGGGTGACGGGGAAGGGCGCGTTGACCGGGTTGAAGCCGGTCACGAAGGTCAGCACGCCGCCATGGTAGCCGCCCTGCATGGCGAGAATGCCGGCGCGCCCGGTGAAGGCGCGGGCGGCGGCGATGGCCATGAGGTTTGCCTCGGTCCCGCTATTGGTGAAGCGGATGCGCTCCACCGAGGGAAACCGTGCGCACAGGATGGTGGCGAACTCCGCCTCCCGCTCACCGACCGCGGCGAGCGACAGGCCGCGCGCGATCGCCGCCTGCAAGGCCGCGATGATGCGCGGGTCGGAATGGCCGAACAGCCCGGCGGTGTATTCGCCGCACAGGTCGAGGTATCGATGGCCGTCGATATCGGTGAGGTGGCAGCCCTGCCCGCCGGCCATCGCGGTGGGGAAGGGCGAGTAAAACAGGGTGGAGCGCGTGTTGCCG
>JBKJNV010000344.1:0-4339 GCA_046593435.1 Roseomonas sp. | reverse complement strand
GCGCACCGAAAACCCTCCCGTTGAAATCCGCGCCGAACCCGGCCAGGCCGGCACCCGCGCGGATCGCTTCCTTGCGGCCGCGATAGACGGGCTGTCGCGCAGCCGCGTCAAGGCGCTGATGGAAGGCGGCCACGCCACGCGTGACGGCGCGCCGCTGGTCGACCCGTCGGAGCCGGTGCGCGCCGGCGCACTCTATGCGCTCACCATCCCCGCCCCCGTCGCGGCGCGGCCGGAGGCGCAGGACATCCCGCTCTCGATCCTGTTCGAGGATGCGCATCTGATCGTGCTGGACAAGCCGGCGGGCCTGGTTGTGCATCCCGCACCCGGCAATCTCGACGGCACCCTGGTCAACGCGCTGCTCGCCCATGCGGGGGATGACCTCACCGGCATCGGCGGCGAGAAGCGGCCGGGCATCGTGCACCGGCTGGACAAGGACACCTCCGGCGTCATGGTCGTGGCCAAGACCGAGCGGGCGCTCCAGATCCTGTCCCAGACCTTCGCCGATCGCGACCTGGACCGCAGCTACATTGCCCTCGTCTGGGGCCTGCCCTCGCCGTTGGAGGGGGAGATCGACGCCGTGATCGGCCGCCATCCTGTCGACCGCAAGCGCATGGCCGTGCTGGAAGGGCGGGATGCGGCGCGCGGCAAGCACGCCATCACCCGCTACGCCATCACCCGCGGCTATGGCACCGGCTGCTCCTTGTTGCGATGCAAGCTGATGACCGGGCGGACCCACCAAATCCGGGTCCACCTGGCCCATAAGGGCAACCCACTGGTGGGCGACCCCGTCTACCTCAAGCGCATTCCCGCCGCCGCACGGTCGCTCTCAGCACCGGTTCGCAACGCGCTGCTGGCCTTCCCGCGCCAAGCGCTGCATGCGGCATCCCTGGGCTTTCGCCACCCCATCACCGGCCAGGACCTCGCCTTCGAGACGCCCTTGCCGGAGGATTTCCGCGCCCTTCTCATGTTGCTGGATGGTGACAAGCCGTAACCCGACTGTTGCAGTCGGTTTTTCTTGCGGCGCGGCGAATCTTGGGCTAGATTTGTGAAGTCGAAGCAATGTCAGGTGCCGCAACAGGTCGGGTTCGCCCGATAGGGCTTGGGATTGTCAATATAAGGGGACCGCGGCGCCCATCTCGGGCACCAACGAAACCGTTCACCCTGGCCGGGCGTATACCCGGTTCACTCGCCTTGCCGGACCCCGCCATCTTGGGGCGGTTCGCAGGCGTCGGAGGCAGATGAGCATCATGGCGTCCGTTTCAAGCATCCAGATGGCCCCCGAGGGCAATCTCACCCGTTATCTTCAGGATATCCGCAAATTCCCGATGCTGGCTCCGGAGGAGGAGCTGCGCCTGGCGAAGCTGTGGCGCGACAATGAGGACAGTGCGGCGGCGCACAAGCTCGTCACCTCCCACCTGCGCCTGGTCGCCAAGATCGCAATGGGCTACCGCGGCTATGGCCTGCCGGTTGGCGAGCTGATCTCCGAGGGCAATGTCGGCATGATGCAGGCCGTCCGCCGCTTCGACCCGGAGCGCGGCTTCCGCCTGGCGACCTATGCCATGTGGTGGATCCGCGCAGCCATCCAGGAATACATCCTGCACAGCTGGTCGCTGGTGAAGATGGGCACGACGGCGGCGCAAAAGAAGCTGTTCTTCAACCTCCGCCGGCTGAAGGGCCAGATGGCGGCGCTCGAGGAAGGCGACCTGAAGCCGGAGCACGTGGCCAAGATCGCCAAGACGCTCGCCGTGCCGGAGCAGGACGTCATCTCGATGAACCGGCGTCTGTCATCCTCCGACCAGTCGCTGAACGCGCCCGTCCGCGCCGACAGCGAAGGCGAGTGGCAGGACTGGCTCGTCGATGAGGGCGAGAACCAGGAGCAGGAACTCGCCGAGCGCGAAGACATGGGCAATCGCCGTGAATTGCTGGGCGAGGCGCTGAAGACGCTGAACGAACGGGAACGCCACATCCTGATCGAGCGGCGCCTGAAGGAAGAGCCCACCACGCTCGAGGAACTGTCCCAGCAGTACAACATCAGCCGCGAGCGGGTGCGCCAGATCGAGGTCCGCGCCTTCGAGAAGCTGCAAAAGAGCATGAAGCAGCAGATCACCGAGAAGCGGCTGGAACTGGTCGGCTGAACCACGGTTGCAAAATGGCGCGGCGCTGAAATTCGAACAGCGCCGCGTCCATCTGCAAGGACTTCGCTCCTCGGTGTGGGTCAGATTGAGGGAATCTCCGACTGATCGGGCCCGCCCATGAGCATCATCACGGCGGATCATTGGACCCGGCACCGCCGGGCGCCCAGCTTTGCTCCAACCAAGGAGCCTCCCCCATGCCTGACACCATCATCCAGGCCGACACAGCACCCAGCGGACTCCGCATTGGCCACGTGCATCTCAAGGTCGCCGATATCGAACGCGGCCTGGGGTTCTGGCGCGACGCCATTGGCTTGCAGGTTCAGGCCCGCATCGGCGACCAGGCGGTCTTCCTCGGCGCCGATGGTTATCACCACCACATCGCGCTCAACACCTGGCACAGCGCGGGCGGCAGCCCCCCTGCCCCCGGGAGCACCGGCCTCTTCCATGTGGCGCTGCTTTACCCCGATCGCGCCGCCCTCGCCCGCGCGCTGACGCGGCTGATGGCGCATGGCGTCGCGGTGGATGGCGCCTCCGACCACGGCGTGTCCGAAGCGCTGTATCTGCGCGACCCCGATGGCAATGGAGTCGAGTTGTATCGCGACCGCGACCCTGCCGACTGGCCGCGCAACCCCGACGGTACGCTCGCGTTGTTCTCGCGGCCGCTCGATCCGCAGGCTTTGCTCTCCGAAGATTGACGCCGTAGCTTCCGATGTCTCCGGTTGCGCCGCCGGAAGAATGGGAAAAGGCGACATGAAGCTTGTAATCGGCATTGCCAGTCTTGGCCGCCGGGATGTCCTTTCGCTGACGCTCGCCCATCTCGCGCGGCAGACCCGCCCGGCCGACGCCATCCTCGTCTGCCCCGCGCGCCCTTGTGATTTCGATGCGCAGGCGGCCGGCGAGCTGCGTCTGCCGATCAGGATCGTGCTCAGTGCCCCCGGTTCGTGCCCGCAACGCAACGCGATCCTCGACGCCGCCGAGGATGCCGACCTCGTCATCTTCTTCGATGATGATTTTCTGCCGGCCCCCACATTCCTTGCCGCCTGCGAGCGCTTGTTCGTCGGCAATCCCGACATCGTCGCCGCGACCGGGCGCGTGCTGGCCGATGGCGTCCACGGCCCCGGCATCACGGTCCCGGAGGGCCTGGCCATCCTCGCGCGGGACGATGGCGCCGACCTCACGGACGCACCGACGCCCACCTACAACACCTATGGCTGCAACATGGCGTTTCGCGTGGCGGCCATCGCCCGCGACGCCACCCGGTTCGACGAGTCGCTGCCGCTGTATGGCTGGCAGGAGGATGTCGATTTTTGTCGCCGCCTCGCGCCGCATGGGCGGGTGGTGCACAGCCCGGCTTTGCGCGGGGTGCATCTTGGCTCCAAGAACGGTCGCTCCTCCGGGCTGCGCTTCGGCTACTCGCAGATTGCGAACCCTCTCTACCTCGTCGGCAAGGGCAGCGTGGGGCGCGGTTGGGCCCTGCGCCTGATGGCGCGCAACCTCGGCGCCAACCTCGCCGGCAGCCTTCGCAGACCCGGGCTTGTGGACCGGCGGGGGCGCCTCCGCGGCAATCTCATTGCCTTTCGCGACCTGGTCCGGCGCCGGATTTCACCGGGGCGCATCCTCGAATTGTAGATCCGAAGCCGCGGCGGCGGTTCTTTTTCGCCCGCCATCCGCTGGCTTCGATGTCGCAAACGCGCGAACTGTACTAGACAGCGGCCCATGGACGCCCTGCCCTCAGACACCGCCGAAATCGCCCGCGAAGCCGCCCGCCGGCGCAGCTTCGCCATCATTGCCCACCCGGACGCCGGCAAGACGACGCTGACCGAAAAGCTGCTGCTGCGCGGCGGCGCCATCCAGCTCGCCGGTGCGGTCCGCGCCAAGGGCAATGCGCGGCGCACGCGGTCGGACTGGATGAAGATCGAGCAGGAGCGCGGCATTTCCGTCGCGACCTCGGTGATGACCTTCGAGCGCGACGATGTCGTGTTCAACCTGCTCGACACCCCTGGCCACGAAGATTTCTCGGAAGACACCTACCGCACGCTGACGGCCGTAGATGCGGCGGTGATGGTGCTGGACGCCGCCAAGGGCATCGAGGCGCAGACGCGCAAGCTGTTCGAGGTGTGCCGCCTGCGCGACATCCCCATCGTCACCTTCATCAACAAGATGGACCGCGAGGCGCGCGAGCCTTTCGACCTGATGGATGAGAT
>JBKJNV010000638.1:0-2661 GCA_046593435.1 Roseomonas sp. | reverse complement strand
GCGACGCGCAGGCCGGTGAGGTCCACGGTGAGGGGGCTGGTGCAGGCTTCGATCATGGCGTTGCTCCATTTTCGCCATCGTCCGGCGGCGCGCGGTTGCGCGCAAGGGCAGCGGCGCCGCCAAACCGTTTCCGTATCGGCCGGTTTGCGGGTAGGCTGTGTCAGGACGTAGGGGGCAATGGAATGGACATTAATCTTGGCTTGGGGATCGGCACCGTCATTTTCGTGGCGCTGCTCATCCTCGCGGTGGTCACGGCGGCCAAGGGCATCCGTACCGTCCCCCAGGGCGAGGTCTGGACGGTGGAGCGCTTCGGCGCCTTCACCTCCATCCTCCAGCCTGGCCTGAACTTCATCATCCCCTACATCGATGGCATCGGCCGGCGCGTGAACGTGCAGGAGCAGGTCCTCGACATTCCCGAACAGAATGTCATCACGCGTGACAACGCCTCCGTCACCGTCGATGGCATCGTCTACTACCGCGTCATGGACGCGGCCAAGGCCGCCTATGCCGTGCAGGACCTGACCCAGGCGCTCCAGCAACTCTCGATGACCAATATCCGCTCCGTGGTCGGCGAGATGAACCTCGACGACACGTTGTCGGGACGCGATCGCATCAACTCCGCGCTGCTGACCATCCTCGACGGCGCGACCGAGCCCTGGGGTGCCAAGGTCAGCCGCGTCGAGATCAAGCGCATCGAGCCGCCGGAGAACCTCATCCGCGCCATGAACCTGCAGATGACCGCGGAGCGTGAGCGCCGCGCCACCGTCGCCAAGGCCGAGGGCGACCGGGAGGCGGAGGTGAAGCGCGCCGAGGGTGCGCGCGCCGCCGCCATCCTGGCCGCCGAAGGCCGCAAGGAAGCCGCCTTCCGTGACGCCGAGGCGCGCGAGCGTTTGGCGGAGGCCGAGGCCAAGGCCACCCAGATGGTGGCGGAAGTGGCGGCAGGGGCCGGCGTGCAGGCGTTGCAATATTTCATCGCCGAGAAATACGTGAAGGCGTTCGAGGTGCTGGCCGGCAACCCGGCGCAGAAGCTGGTGCTGGTGCCGATGGAGAGCACCGCGCTGGCGGGCGGCATCACCGCCGCGCTGGAACTGCTGCGCAACAGCACCGACGGGGGGGCACCACCGGCACCGCGCACGCCGCCGTCCCCGCGTCCCACCCCGCTCGCCGGGCCGCCGCCCGGCGGTGGCGGTTCCGCGATGACTCCAGCAGCACCGGGGTCGCCATGGACGCGGGGCTGATCTGGATTCTCGCCGGCGTGCTGATGCTCGGCGGCGAGCTGCTGCTGCCCGGCATCTTCCTGCTTTGGATCGGGCTTGCGACCATCGCGACCGGGCTGCTGGTGCTGCTGTTCGACCCGAGCTTTGGTTCCACGGTGCTGCTGTTCAACGTCCTGCTGCTCGGCGGTGTCTACCTGGGCATCCGCTACCGGCCCAAGACACGCGGCCACCCCGCGGTGAACCTCGCCAATTCCGGCCTGGTCGGGCGCTCGGGCGTGGTCATCTCGGCCGAAGTGGTCGGCCTGCGCGTGCGCCTGGGCGACAGCGACTGGCCGGCGCGGCTGCCGCGCGATGTTGAAGGCACGGAGGAAGGCGCGACCGTCCGCGTCGAGGCGGTGGACGGCATGACGCTGGTGGTGCGCCCCGTCAGCCCCTGATCATCGCCTACAGACCGTCGCCCTTCTTGGTCGCTGACTTCGCCGTCAACCAGTCCATGGCCGCGAGAACGAGACCACCGGCGAGGAACATCCCGTGCACCGCCAGCGCCCAGCTGATGTCGCGATCGGAATACCCCGCCGGGCCCATGAAGATCTGCAGCAGATAGATTGACGAAATCGCGATGATAGCGGTCGCGAGCTTCAGTTTGAGATTGCCCGAGTCGATCCGCCGCGCCCAGGCGACCTTTGATGCGCCAGCCTCATCGAGAGTTGCGAAACCAGGCTGTCCCAGCTCGCGACCGCGACCATCAGGATCAGCGAGGCGATGAGCACGCTGTCAAGCAGATGCAGCATGGAAAGCAGAAATTCGCTGTCGCTGGCGGTAAACAGCTGGCCTGCGAGCTTGGCCAATTTCCAAACGAAGCGCACGGCATAAAGTGCGAGTGCCACGCCGAGCCCGAGCAGGAAGATGGCCAGCAGCCATCGCGTCGCCTTGATGGTTTTTTCGAGCGCGCTTTGCATGGCATGGTCCCTTGATCGAACCCCAGATATCAGGCGCCATGGCATCTGAATACGAAAGGATGACGATGTCTCGATCGGGCCCGGCCACCCGCGAACCCGGCCGAACCGTGGCGCAAACCGTGCGGCCCGGCCGATGAGGCTGCCGCGCGGCGAGACCGCACCGCCCTGGCTCACGCCGCTGCTGCTGACCCTGGCCTTCGCCGGGCTGGTCGCGGCCGGCGTGGCAGACCGCAACGCCTGGGCGCCGCCCGGCTGGGCGATGGCACTGGCGGCGGTGGGGCTCGGCGCGCTGCACTTCATGATGCCGCGGGGGCTCCACTTCGCCATCGGCACCACGGCCGGGCTCGGCATCTACATGGCGCTGTTCGTCGTCATCGGCCGCGCGGCATTCCCCCTCGCCGAACCCTGGTCGATGGGTCCCGCTTTCCTCGCACCCGTGGTCTGCTTCCTCGGCGCATGCCTGGTCCGGCGCCGCCGTCTGCACC
>JBKJNV010000569.1:0-2897 GCA_046593435.1 Roseomonas sp. | reverse complement strand
ACGGGTGATCGGCGTGCGCGCCGCGCCGGCGTCAGGCCTGGTCGTGATGGGCAGCGCGCACCACGCCGATGACCCGCGCCTGGCCGCCTGGCTCGCCGGGCGCAGCGTGGCGCGGGTGGAGAATATAGGCTCCTCGATCAAAATGCTGCGCGTGGCCGAAGGGGCCGCCGATGTGCATCCGCGCTTCCAGACCACGATGGAATGGGACACGGCGGCACCCCAGGCGGTGCTGGAGGCGGCAGGGGGGACGCTCGCGCTCTGGGCCGGGGGGGCGCTGGGCTACGGCAAGCCAGGGTGGCGCAACCCGGGCTACCTCGTCACGGGTGCGACGTGACGGCCCGCCTTGGGCCCGGCGACGTGGCCCACGCTGCCGCGCTTTTGCGGGCGGGCGAACTGGTCGCCTTCCCGACCGAGACGGTATACGGCCTGGGTGCCGATGCGCGGAACGGGCGCGCGGTGGCTGGCGTGTTCGACGCCAAGGGCCGGCCGCATTTCAACCCGCTGATCTGCCACTTCGCCGATGCCCGGTCCGCCTTCGCCGAGGTGGAGGCCGATGCGCGTGCGCAGGCACTGGCCACCGCCTTCTGGCCAGGGCCGCTGACGCTGGTGCTGCCGCGCCGCTCCGAATGCGCCGTGGACCTGCTCGCCGGCGCCGGGCTCGACACGCTCGCCGTGCGCGTGCCGGCGCATCCCGTTGCGCTGGCCTTGGTCGCCGCGATGGGCGGGCCGGTCGCGGCGCCCTCGGCCAACCGCTCGGGCGGGGTATCGCCGACCACGGCCGCGCATGTGCTGGCGGGGCTCGATGGCCGCATCGCCGCGGTGATTGATGGCGGCGCCTGTACGGTTGGCGTCGAAAGCACGGTGCTGGACCTCACCGGCGGCGCCGTCCTGCTGCGCCATGGTGGGGTAACGGTGGAGGCGATCGAGGCCGTCATCGGCCCGGTGGGGCGGCCCTTGCCGCTTTCGGCCGGAGATGCGGCGCGCACGTTGCGCAGCCCGGGGATGATGCTGTCGCATTACGCGCCGGGGCTGCCGGTACGGCTGGGTGCGACCTCTGTCGGCCCCGATGAGGGGCTACTGGCCTTCGGGGCGGAGCTGCCGGGCGCGGGGGCGGTGTTCCAGCTCAGTGACACGGGCGATCTGCGCGAAGCGGCGGCACGGCTTTTCGCCGGGCTGCGCGCGCTGGACGCAGTTTCTGGCCTGCGCGGAATCGCGGCGATGGCGGTGCCTCGGGACGGGCTGGGTGCAGCGATCAATGACCGGCTGGAGCGCGCCGCGGCGCCGCGTTAATCCGCCCGCCCCATAGGCGCGGCGACGGACTCCAGCGGCTGCCGTTCCGCGGCGAAGCCCAGCTTCCATTCGGTGCCCGCTGCCATCAGCATCAGTGCCGCCGCCACCATGTAGCCCCAGAGTACGTCCATCCGCTCACCCCCCTGGATCAGCGCGCCGAACAGGGCCGGTGCGGCGACGCCGCCCACCCCCGTGCCGATCGCGTAGAACAGCGCGATCGCCAGCGCCCGCATTTCCAGCGGAAAGCTCTCCCCCACCGTCAGGTACGCCGCCGATGCCGCGGCCGATGCCACGAAGAAGATGCAGCTCCAGAGCAGCGTGAGCTGCATGCCCGAGACCATCTCCTGCTGGAACAGGATGGCGGTCACCGCCATCAGCAACCCCGCGCCGCCATAGGTGGCGGTGATCATGATCCGCCGCCCGATGGTATCGAACAGCGGCCCCAGCAGCAGCGGCCCCAACAGGTTGCCGATCGCAAAAGGCAGCATGTACCAGCCAATATCCTGCGCGGGGACGCCGTAGAACTTCGTCAGCACCAGCGCATAGGTGAAGAACACGCCATTGTAGCAGAAGGCCTGGCAGGTCATCAGCGTGAGCGCGAGGATGCTGCGCTCGCGGTACTGGCGGAACATCACCTGCATCACCTCGGCCATCGAAACATGGCCGCGGGTGCGCAGCTTGATCGCGCCATAGGCCAGCGGCGGCAGGGTGCCACGTTCGGCCGCGATGTCCGCCTCAATGCGAGCGATGATCGCTTCGGCCTCGGCATTGCGGCCATGGGTCATCAGCCAACGTGGGCTTTCGGGGATCCAGCGGCGGAGGAACAGCACCACGATCGACAGCGCGCCGCCGATCAGAAAAGCCAGGCGCCAGCCGAGTTCCGGGTCGATCACGGCCGGGTTCAGCAGCACCAGAGACGCGCCGGCGCCGAACATCGCGCCCAGCCAGAAGGTGCCGTTGATGGCGAGGTCGGTGCGGCCCCGGTGGCGGGCGGGGATCAGCTCCTGGATCGCGGAATTCACCGCCGAATACTCGCCCCCGATGCCCGCGCCGGTCATGAAGCGGAAGAAGGCGAAGGACCACACATCCCACGACAGGCCGGTCGCCATCGAGGCGAGCAGGTAGACCAGCACCGTGATGGTGAACAACCGCTTGCGCCCGAGCCGGTCCGTCAGCCAGCCGAAGTACAACGACCCGAACACCGCCCCGAGCAGGTAGGCCGAGGCCGTGAGCCCCACCTCGGTTTCGCTGAGCCGGAGGGAGGGGCTGTTGTGGATCGCGGGCGCGAGCGATCCGACCAGCGTGACCTCAAGCCCATCGAGCGTCCAGGTGATGCCGAGGCCGATGCAGACCAGCCAATGAAAGCGCGCCCATGGCAGGCGGTCGAGCCGGGCGGGGACGTCGGAGGAAAAAACCGTACCGTCCCGCGTGCCATCCGCCATGCGCCATGCCTCCCGCCGTGTGAGGGGCTCAACGCCGACCGGGCAGGAGTGTTGCGCCCGGGCTCAGGCGCCTGGGCTTACTGCCACAGCCCCTTGGCCACCAGCCACTCCTGCACCAGGGCCGCCACCTGGTCGGAGTTGCGGTCCATCATGATCATGTGGCTG
>JBKJNV010000565.1:0-3038 GCA_046593435.1 Roseomonas sp. | reverse complement strand
CCAACGTGAAAGGAATTTATGCGATCGGCGACGTCATCGCCGGCCCCATGCTCGCCCACAAGGCCGAGGAAGAAGGCGTGGCCCTGGCCGAAATCCTCGCCGGCCAGCATGGCCATGTGAACTACGCGGCGATCCCGGGCGTGGTCTACACCTGGCCCGAAGTCGCCACCGTGGGCGAAACCGAGGAACAACTCAAAGCCCGCAACGCCCCCTACAAGGTCGGTAAATTCCCCTTTACCGCCAACGCCCGGGCGCGGGCCATGGCATCGACCGACGGCTTCGTGAAAATCCTCGCCGACAAGGACACCGACCGCGTGCTCGGCGCCCACATCATCGGACCCGACGCGGGAACGCTGATCGCCGAACTTGTCATGGCCATGGAATTCGGCGCCAGCGCCGAAGACATCGCACGCACCTGCCACGCCCACCCCGCCCTCAACGAAGCGGTGAAGGAAGCGGCCCTGGCCGTGGACGGGCGCGCGCTGCACATCTGAGGCGAGGAGCAAGGCGGGGGGCTCCGCCCCCTCGACCCCCGCCAGGAGCCTAGAGGCCCCTGGACCCGCTTTACTGGGCTCTGGGCCTGGAGAGTTCGGTTCCTGTCTCTTGGCCGGAATGCCTGTCATCGGGAGTGGGTGGCCCGAGGTGCGCTCAGGGTCAGGCAGCGCATGCCGGCCACCCACTCCCGATGACAGGCCCTGCTAAAAGTCAGAACTGAGCTATCCGGGCTCAGCACCAACAAACCCGGGTCGAGGGGCCTGCAGGCTCCTCGCGGGCTTCGACGTATACGTCGAAGGGGGCAGAGCCCCTGGCCTTGCTTGCCTTCACTCATCACGCGCGTTCTTCCGCCAATGCCGCGGGTCTTCGCCGGCGTTGGTGTTCGGGTCGGCGTCGAGGATGATCCGCTCTTCGCCGGCGAGTGCGATGAACCGCCGCCCCTTGCATCGCCCGATCAGCGTGAGGTTGGCTTCGCGCGCGAGTTCCACGCCCCAGGCGGTGAATCCGGATCGCGAGATCAGGATGGGGATTCCCATCCGCACGGTCTTGATGACCATTTCCGACGTCAGGCGCCCGGTCGTGTAAAAAATCTTGTCACCCGGTGGGATCTGTTCGCGCCACATCCAGCCGGCGATCTTGTCCACCGCATTGTGCCGGCCGACATCTTCCATATAGGCGATGGGGTGGTCTTCGACGCAAAGCGCGCAGCCATGGATGGCACCCGCCTCCAGATACAGCGTCGGCAGCGTGTTGATGGCCTTGAGCAGCCCGTAGAGCCAGGACGTGCGCAGCCGCGCTTCGGGGTTGAGCGCGACGGCGGCGAAGTCCTCCATCAGGTCGCCGAAGGCGGTGCCCTGCGCGCAGCCGGAGGTGAGCGTCTTCTTGCGCAGCTTCGCCTCGAAATCGGTGCGCGCGGGCGTGCGCACGACGACCACCTGCAGGTCATCATCGTATTCGACGGCGTCGATGCGGTCGGCGGGCTTCAGCATGCCCTGGTTGAGCAGGTAGCCGATGGCCAGGTCTTCGGGCCGGTCCAGGATCGTCATCATCGTGACGATCTCCTGGCCGTTGAGATACAGCGTGAGCGGCCGTTCCACCGTCACGCTGGTTTCGATCCGCGCACCGTCCTGGTCCAGGCCGGTGACGCGCCGGGTCAGGCGCGGGTCGGTGGGATCGGGGCGGACGCGCAGCGGATCGGGCATGGTCAGCCGCGTGCTCCGCGCCCGCGCAGCGCGGCGAAGATCACGCCCATCCCCAGGCCCCAGATGCCGTTGATCACGGCCGGCCGCCACCAGCGGTTGAGATCGGTGATGGGCATGGCCTGCCCGCGCAGCAGCGCAATCCAGGTGAGACCGGCCAGTGCCGCGCCAAGGATGCCCACAGCCACCCCGACGACCGGGGCGGACAGGCGCGGCCGCGCCATCATGATCGCGCCGAACAGCAGCCCCCACATGCCGCCCCAGAAGGCCTGGTTCAGGATTGTCGGCACGCCGAAGGGCGGCACGGGATTCGTGCGGAAGGGCGGGTTGGGCACATAGCCCGCGCTATGCAGCGCGAAGACGGCAAGCTGGTGGAAGATCGGCACCGCGATGGCGCCGGCAAGGAAACCGAGTATCAGGATTCGCCACGCCATCGATCCACCCCGGAAGCTGGCGCATCCTTACCCCTCCGGACCGCCCGGGGCTACGGGCGCCCGATCCTGCCGGCACCGAGGATGGTATTGTTGAGGTAGAATTCATCGCGCGGAAAGACATCGGACAGCGACGCCCCGGCGCGCGGCGTGCCCGGCCCCCAGCGCAGCACGCCTTCGGAGAACATGCTGCCATAATCCGAAAATCCAGGGTTGCCCGCGGCCAAATGTTGCCGCGCGGCAGGCTGCGCCAGGCGCGCCGCCAGCGCCTCGGGCGTAAAGGCGATGGGACTTTCGGAACCGACCAGCACATTGCCAGGCAGCAGCAGCAGCGCGTGCGGGAAGACGGCGGTGAAGGTCTCCACCACGCGCAGGGTCGGCGCCCATTGCACATAGATGCCGCCCGGTGCGAGGCGCCTGCGCACCTGCTCGAGGAATTCCGCGGAATAGAGCAGGCCCGAATGGGACCCCTCGGGCAGGATCGCATCGGCCTGGATGACGTCGTAGACCGCCTCCTCCCGCGCCAGCGTGCGGCGCCCATCGCCATACTCCATGCTCCAGCGCGGATCGGCGAACATCTGTGCAATCGGGCCGTGCGGATAATGGCGCGCAACCTCACCCAGCGCATCGAGCACGGGGGCCACCAGTTCGATCGCGCGCACCCGGCTCTCGGGCAGGATGCCCGCCGCCCAGGGGGTGCCCCCCGACCCCACGCCGATCACCAGCACCCGCTTCGGGTCCGGGTGCAGCAGCGGGCCCAGGCTGCCCATGAACAGATGGACCGGCAGGAAAGGCATGCGTCCTTGCGAAAATCCCTGGATGAAGAAGGGCCCGTGCGGCTGGCCGGGGGTGCGCTGCTCGTCGCGGAAGAACACCACGCCCGAACGGTCTTCGGCCCAGGAGACGCGGTGGC
>JBKJNV010000484.1:0-5793 GCA_046593435.1 Roseomonas sp. | reverse complement strand
AACAGAGCGGTCGGCATTTCGTGGCCATCTCCGCGATCCAGAGTGGCGTCGCTGAACTGCGCCGCGTCTTCGAGGATGCGCGCCGCGCACGTGCGGCGGGGACCGGCACGCTGCTGTTCTGCGACGAAATCCACCGCTTCAATCGTGCCCAGCAGGATGGGTTTCTACCCGTGGTTGAGGACGGGACCGTGGTGCTGGTGGGTGCGACGACGGAAAACCCCTCCTTCGAACTCAACGGCGCGCTGCTGTCGCGCTGCCAGGTGCTGGTGCTGAAGAAGCTCGATGAGGGTGCACTCGCCCAGCTTCTCATCCGCGCGGAGGCGGAGGAGGGCCGCGCCATGCCCCTGCTGCCCGAGGCACGCGAGGCGATGATCGACCTCGCGGGCGGCGACGGCCGCTACCTGCTGAACATGGCCGAGCTGATCTTCAGCGCCGGAGAGGACGCCCCCCTCGGGCTCGACGCCATGGGCCAGTTGCTGCAACGCCGGATGCCCACGCACGACAAGGCCGGCGATGGCCACTACGACCTGCTGAGCTGCTTCCACAAGGCGCTGCGCGGCTCCGACGTGCAAGCCGCCCTGTACTACGCCGCACGCATGATGGTCGCTGGCGAAGCCGGGGAGACGGTGTTCCGCCGCCTGGCCTGCGCGGCCGCCGAAGATGTGGGCATGGCCGACCCGCAGGCAGTGCCGCAGGTCATCTCGGCCTGGGACGCCTACCTGCGCATCGGCTGGCCCGAGGGCAAGCTGTTCATGGCGCAGGCCATCACCTATGTCGCGACCGCGCCGAAATCCAACGCCTCCTACATGGGCTTCGCTGCCGCGCTGGCGGAGGCCGAACGCACCGCGCACCTGCCGCCGTCACTGTCCATTCTCAACGCGCCGACGCGGATGATGAAGCAGCTCGGCTACCACGCGGGGTATCGCTACGACCACAACGAGCCGGATGCCTATGCGGGGCAGGAATTCTTCCCCGAAGGGCTGGGGCCGCAGGAATTCTACAAGCCGAATGAGCGAGGGTTTGAGCGGGACATCAAGAAGCGCCTGGAGTATTGGGCGGCGCTCAAGGAGCGCAGGAAGAAGTAAGGCCGGGGAGAGGAATCTCCCCGGCATGCCGCCCCATTCTTCCGGACCGCAGAGCGGGCCGCGAGCCCGAATGGGCGAACGCCGCTAGTGCGGCGAGCCAAGCGCGCGGAGCGCGCGCCCGGCGCTTGAGGGCACCAAAACCCTACCGCATCGGCGGCGGGTAGTGCAGGCCGCCACGATTCCACAGGTTGTTGATGCCGCGCTGGATGCCGAGCGGGGTGATGTTGCGCTCCCACATCTCCGAGAAATTGCCCACCTGGCGCACGATCTGCACGGCCCAGTCATTGTTCACGCCGAGCTGCCGGCCAAGCTCACCGGTCCGGCCCAGGAAGCGCTGGACGTCCGGGTTGGGGCTGTCGTTGAAGGTGGCGAAGTTCTGCGACGTGATGCCCAGCTCCTCAGCGGTCAGCTGCGCGTATAGGGACCAGCGCACCACGTCGAAGAAGCGCTGGTCGCCCTTGCGCACCACCGGGCCCAGCGGCTCCTTGGAGATGATCTCGGGCAGCAGCAGGTAGCGATCGGCGTTCGGGCCCTCGCCGGCGCGGAAGGAGGCGAGCGAGGAGGCGTCGTTGGTGTAGACGTCACAGCGCCCCGAACGGAACGCGTTGCGCAGCTCCTCGACATTGTCGATCACGACCGGGGTGAAGCGCATGCGGTTGGTGCGGAAATAATCGGCGAGGTTCAGCTCTGTCGTCGTGCCGGGCTGCACGCAGACCGTCGCGCCATCCAGCCGCGTCGCGGTGGTCACGCCGGAATCGCGGCGTACCAGGAAGCCCTGGCCATCATAGAAATTCACACCCGCGAAGCTCAACCCGAGCGAGGCCTCGCGGCCCAGCGTCCAGGTGGTACTGCGGACCAGCAAATCGATCTCGCCCGATTGCAGCATGGTAAAGCGCTGCTGCGTGCTGGCGGGGACGAAGCGCACGCGGGTCGCGTCGCCCAGCAAGGCGGCGGCGACGGCACGGCAGGTATCCACATCGATGCCGCGCCACTCACCGCGGCTGTCGGGCGCCGAGAAGCCGGTGGTCGAGGGCGCCACACCGCAGATCAGGGCACCGCGCGCACGGATGGTGGCGACCGTATCAGCCGGCGCCGGCGATTGGGCCACCGCCGGCAGCGACGCCGCGATGAGCGCGAGCGCGCCGGTGGCAAGTTTCAGCATACGAGACATTGGCAATTCCCTCTTCCTTGGTAGGCAGGCGGTGGCTATCCGCCACCCTTCATCGTACTGGCGCAACAGTGTCGTCGGGCGCACGCGCCGCTGTCCAGCGCCTTTGCGTGAAAATGCGACGGGAAGCCCGGCCGCATTGCCGTCTTTTCGTCGCAAGCATGGAAGAACTGCCTTGCGGACGGCCCCCGAACAACGCGAGACTGCGGGCAACAATCATAAGGGGACACGGTTCATGCAGGGGATCACCCGCCGCGGCGCGCTTTTGGGCACGCTTGCCGCACCGGCCATCATCGAACGCGCCGGCGCGCAAAGCGCCTTCGACTGGCGCCGCTTCCGCGGCGAACGCATCGAGGTCTCGGTCCAGACATCTCCGCGCGGCCAGCTGCTGGTCCAGCACAACCGCGAATTTGAAGAACTCACCGGCATCCGCGCCGGCGTCGAGGTGGTTCCCGAACAGCAGCACCGCCAGAAGATCATCATTGAATACGCCTCCGGCCGGCCCTCCTTCGATGTGGGCGAAGTCAGCCTGCACGTGAACAAGCGCCAGGTCGGCCGCGCACGCTGGAACACCGACATCCGCGCCCTGATCGCCGACCGCACCCTGACCGCGCCCGATTTCGACTTCGATGATTTCGGGGCGGGGATGCGCGCCTACGCAACCCAGGCCGATGGCCGGATGGACACCCTGCCCGCCTTCGCGGACTACTTCATCCTGTACTACAACAAGGAATTGCTGGCCGCGAAGAATGTCGAGGTCCCCACCACCTGGGACGCGATGTTCGATGCCGCCAAGCGCATCGAGGACCGGCCGCGCCAGATCTATGGCCATGTCGGGCGCGGCGTGAAGAACGCGAACGTGGTGCTGTGGTCCTCCTACCTGCTCGGCACCGGGCAGCGCGACATGATCAACGCGCAGCGCCAGCTCATCACCGACACGGATGAGGCGATCTGGGCGACGGTGCAGTACCAGCGCTTCCTCCGCGACGCCTCGCCGCCAGGGTCCATCGGCTTCAACTGGAACGAGTGCCAGACCACCTTCATGCAGGGACGTGCGGCGATGTGGGTTGATGGCATTGGCTTTGCCGCCCCGCTGGAAAACCCCCAACGCTCCCGCGTCGCGGGCAAGGTGGGCTATGCACTGGTCCCCCGTGGGCCGACGAACCACCATTGCGCGCTGTTCGGCGCCGGCTATGGCATCCCCGAGGCGAGCACCAAGAAGGGGCCCGCCTGGTTGTATTTGCAATGGGCGCTGGGCAAGCAGATGCAGATCCGCATGCTCGCGGCCGGCGCCGGCGTGCCGGCCCGCAGCAGCGCCTTCCGCGACGAGGCGGCGATCACCGGCAGCCCCTTCCCGCGCGAGTTCTTCGCCACGCTGGCCGCATCCGCGCCCATCGCGCGGGCCGGCCTGCCGGAGATCCTGCCGGTGACGGAGTTCCGCGACACCATCGGCACCGCGCTCACCAACTGCATCGGCGGCGCTGATCCGGCGACCGAAATGCGCGCGGCGACTGCGGCCTTCCGCCCGATCCTGGAGCGGAGCGAGCGCGAGAGTTGAGCAGCGCTTCCGCAGTCGAGGCCGCCGCCGCGACCATCGAGCGGCGACGGCGCAACTATGCGCGCCACTACATGTGGTTCGTGGTGCCTGCCGCCGTCGCGGTGCTGGGTACCATCCTGTTTCCCTGGGCTTTCACGCTGTATGTCAGCGCCTTCGACTGGCGGCTCGGCAGCCCGCGCGAATTTGTCGGCTTCGCCAACTACGCCAAGCTGTTCACCGATGAGCGCTTCGGGCTCGCGATGCTGCGCACGCTTTACTACACTGCGCTGTCGGTGGTGTTCCCGCTGATCCTCGGCCTGGCCGCAGCACTCATCTTCAACCAGAAATTCCCGCTGCGCGGCCTTGCGCGCACCATCTTCATCTTGCCGATGATGGCCACGCCCGTGGCCGTCGCACTGGTGTGGACGATGATGTTCCACCCGCAGCTGGGCGTGCTGAACTGGCTGCTGCAACAGGTGGGCATCCCGCCCAGCATGTGGGTCTACCACGCCGACAGCGTGATCCCGACGCTGGTGCTGGTCGAGGTCTGGCACTGGACGCCGCTGGTGATGTTGCTGCTGCTTGGCGGCCTGGCCGCCCTGCCGATCGACCCCTACGAGGCCGCCAAGATCGATGGCGCCACGCCCTGGCAGACCTTCCGCTACATCACCCTGCCGCTGCTGGCACCCTATCTGGTCGTCGCACTCATCATCCGCACCATCGACGCGCTGAAGGCGTTCGACACCATCTACGTCATCACGCAAGGCGGGCCCGGCAGCGCGTCCGAGACCATCAACATCTACCTCTATCTCCAGGCCTTCGCCTTCTACAACATGGGCTACGCATCGGCCGTGGTGGTGGTTTTCTTTGCCCTCATCCTTACGCTCGCCGCGCTGCTGATGTGGACGCGCGAGAAGGTGAAGCCATGAAGCGCATCGCGGGCAAGCTGGGCTTCGCGCTGTCGGTCCTGCTGCTGATCTCGCCGGCGATCCTGATCTTCCTGTGGATGCTCTCGCTCTCGCTCAAGAACGAGCTGGACAACACCGCCTATCCGCCGGTCTTCATCCCCTCCCCCCCCACGCTCGACAACTACGCCGAGGTCTTCGCGCGGAACGACTTCCTGCTCTATGCGTGGAACAGCGTCATCGTCAGCTTCTCGGCCACCGGCATCGCGATCCTGCTCGGCGTGCCCGCCGGCTACGGCATTGCGAAAATGCGCGCCACGCGGCTCGCCGGCCTCATCCTCATTGCGCGCATCACGCCCGGGCTGTCCTACCTGATCCCGCTGTTCCTGATGTTCCAATGGCTGGGGCTCACCGGAACCCTCGTGCCCATCATCATCACCCACCTGGTCATCACCCTGCCCATCGTGGTCTGGGTGATGATCTCCTTCTTCGAAGGCCTGCCCGGTGAACTTGAGGAAGCCGCCCTCGTCGATGGTGCGACCATCTGGCAAGCCTTTCGCCACGTCGCCATGCCACTGGCACGGCCGGGGATCACGGTGGCCTGCATCCTCAGCTTCATCTTCTCCTGGAACAATTTTATCTTTGCCGTCGTCCTGGCCGGGCGCGAAACCCGAACCCTGCCCGTCGCCGTGAACAACATGCTGACCTTCGAACAAATCTCCTGGGGGCCGCTCTCGGCGGCCGCCCTGCTGGTCACCGCACCCGTCCTGATCCTCACCCTGCTCGCGCAGAAACAGATCGTCGCGGGGCTGACAGCGGGCGGCGTGAAGGGGGCGTAGGGGGAGAAAGCAAGGCCAGGGCTCTGCCCTGGACCCGCGAGGATCGTGTCGATCCTCGACCTCCATCTGTTGGTTCTTGAATTGGTGAGGGGTTGAGCCTCGCCGGAGGCGTGTCTGGTTGGGGAGGGGCGCAAGGTGCTCCTGACCAGCGGGCGCTCCCGCGATGCGCCCCTCCCCAACCAGACTCATTCAGCAAGCACACCCCTCAACCAGCCCAGGACCAACAAAGGGGGGTCCAGGGGCCACAGGCTCCTGGCGG
>JBKJNV010000451.1:0-3060 GCA_046593435.1 Roseomonas sp. | reverse complement strand
GTGGTCCAAAACAGCCTGGAGGCGCATGGCGTCTCCGAGAGCGCGGCTTGTATGGCGCGAGTGCCGGCAAGTCAAGCCGCGTATGGCCGCTTGCGTGACCGAAGGTGAGGTTTTTCGCAACAGCCGGGCCACGGCGCGCCCACCATAGGGGAATGCCGATGCCCGACCCAGCCCCGCTCATCATCATCCAACCCAATGAGGCCGCGTCCAACTGGCAGCCGGTACCGGCCAATGGCTTCGTGCGGTGCCTCCTCGAATCGGGAGCCATCGGCGCCCAGATGCCCTTTGCCGTGGGAACCCAGACCCTCGATGGCGGTTGCTTCGTGCAGGAGCATCTCCACCCCGCCAATGAGGAAGTGATCCTGGTGCTGGAGGGGAGCGGCGAGGCGCTGTTGGACGGCGTCCGCACCGAGCCCCTGACGCAGGGCACCTTTCAGCTCGTCGGCAAAGGGCGGCCGCGCCGCTTCGAAGCTGCGGCCGAGGCACCGATGACCTTCCTGTGGCTGATGCTGCCCGTTGGGTTGCGGCTGACATAGGCCGTGGTCGTCACCGGATCGAGCGTGACGAGGTCCTGCTGCGGGGTGAAGTGCAACCTGCTCGCTGATTGCGCACGGAGCGCGCGCGGGGCTGCGAGCGCGCCGGCCGTTGCCCTGATCAGGGCGCGTCGCTGCATCGCCGCTCAGCCTTCGCGATCGGGCCGGATTTCGCGCCGTGCGGAGCCATAGCGCCAAGCACGGAACGTGCCGATATTATGACTCAGATGAAGCCAAGCACCACCGGGAAAGCGGGGTCGCCTGCCTCGAAGGCGATGATGCAGGCCGCGCCGACCCGCGCCGCGGCATTCACGCCACCGGCGGGCCGGCAGATCGGCGCCCACTGGCTGTTGATGCCCATTGCCGGGATCGTGACCTGCACGCGCCCCTGGTTCAACGGATCGGAAGAATTCTGGACCGTACCGCGATAGACGCCAACGAAGCGGCGCCCTGATTCACCTGACATCCCACGAGTCTCCCGTTCATGATTGCCCGCAAGCAATGCTGCCGGACCCAGCCGCCGGTCCTTATCGCCCCGGCCTTTATCGCCCCGCCCCTTATCGCCACGTGAGTTGCTGCACCGAGCATGTCTCCAGCCCGCGCCGCTCGCTCGCCGCGCCATTCATGTAGATGACTCGGATATCCGTGTTGCAGCCGCCACCCTGCGGCAGAGGGATGAACAAGCTGCCACCCGGCGGCAGGGTATTCGCCCCTAGCCGGTCCGCGCCCCAGTCGCGCTCTGAGGAGAGCGAGCTGTAGATCTCGCGGATGGTGTTCCCGGTGCCGTTCACGATGGTGAACGAGGGGTTGCCCGTGCTTGCGCGGCCAAGGCCGGGGCCGCCGCCAACCGCAGCTCCCGGCGCGGCGCCGCCACCGCCACCGAACACGATCCGGCTGATGTTGCAGGCATTCACCTGCATGCGCGTGTCATCGGTTCCGTTCGCGTAGCGGACGCGCACGTCCAGCACGCAGTCAGGGAAATTGGGCGTCACCCAGACCTGGTTGCCCGCCGGCAGCACGCCGGTGCCCAGGATGTCGGGGCCCCATTCCGAGATGCGCGAGGGCGAGACATAGGCCTCCTGGATCGTTTGACCCGAGGTGTTGACCAGATAGAAGCGGTTCTGCGCCTCAGCCGGGCCGGCGCCCAGCAGCAGGGCGGCCAGGGCCAGGAACCCAGCCAGGAATGGAATGCGGGCCATATCGCCTCCGGCGTTCAATTTTCGCTATCCGCAACGATATCACGCCCCGCGAGGCTCGCAAGCTTGCATCGTGAAGTGTTTACCGCCCCGCCTCTGCCCTGCTTGACGCAGCGCCTCGGCCCCCGGATCGTCCCCACTTTCTCAGGGGATGCATCCGTGTTCACGATCTATGGCGTCTACCGCTCGCGCGCGAGCCGCAACATCTGGTTGGCGGAGGAGATGGGCGCCCCCTGGCGCCACGTGCCGGTCATCCAGCACTACAGGCTTGGCGACTGGGAGGCGGATGGAGCGCCGCTGAACACCCGCTCCAAGGATTTCCTCGCCATCAACCCACGCGGGCAGGTCCCCGCGATGGAGGATGAGGGGCTGGTGCTGTGCGAATCGCTCGCCATCAACCTCTACCTCGCCAAGCGCCATGGCGGCGCGCTGGGGCCGGAGGGCCTCGCCGAGGACGCGCTGATGATGATGTGGTCGCTCTGGGCCGCGACGGGTGTGGAGCCGCACGCGATCGAGATTTTGTACAACATGGTCGCCAAGCCACCCGCCGAGCGTGATGCCGCCCTGGCCGAACGCTCCGTCGCCGCGCTCGACGCTCCGTTCTCGGTGCTGGAAGGCGCGCTGGAAGGGCGTGGCTACCTGGTCGGCGGCCGCTTCACGGTGGCCGACATCAACGTGGCCGAGATCGTGCGCTATGCCGCACCGGCCAGATCCCTGTTCGAAAAGCGACCGGCCATTGCCGCCTGGCTCAAGCAGTGCCAATCCCGCCCCGCCTTTCAACGCATGTGGGCGGCCCGCAACGCCGAACCGGCCTGAGCGGCTGCCCGGCACAGACACAGGAACAGGAAATTCAACGATGACGGATACCAAGCTCGGCGAAGGCGCCGAGGCGCTGGCGGGCATGCAGGTCGCGGTGCACTACACCGGCTGGCTGTTCGATGAGTCCGCGCCCGACAGCAAGGGCACGAAATTCGACAGCTCACATAATCGCGGTACGGCCTTCCGCTTCGAACTCGGCGCGGGAATGGTCATCCAGGGCTGGGATGAGGGTGTCGCCGGGATGCGCGTCGGTGGCGCGCGCACGCTGATCATCCCGCCCGAGAAGGGCTATGGCGCGCGCGGCGCCGGCGGCGTCATCCCGCCCAATGCCACGCTGATCTTCGAGGTCGAGCTGATCGAGCTTGGCTGAACGTACCATCCTGGTGCTGGGCGCTGGCGGGCACGGGAAAGCCGTGCTCGACCTGCTCCTGGCCTGGGGTGAGTTCCGGCCCATCGGCGTGGTGGATGCGGCGCCGCGCGTGGCCTCCATCCTCGGTGTGCCGGTCCTGGGC
>JBKJNV010000390.1:0-4365 GCA_046593435.1 Roseomonas sp. | reverse complement strand
ACCTATTTCGACCCCAAGCGCTTCGTCGATGGCCCGAAGAAATTCTGGGTGCTGGAGGATGCGACGGTCCAGGCGGTGATGGACACCAACTACATGGTGGCCGATGGACTGACGCGGCGGCTGGTGCCGGGAATGCTGGCGCGCGGCTGGGGCCGCATCGTCAACGTGACCACCAAGCTCGACACCATGGACCGCGCCGGGAGCATTCCCTACGGCCCCTCCAAGGCGGCGCTGGAGCTGGCCAGCTCGATCTGGGCGAAGGACCTCGCCGGCACGCCGGTGACCGTGAATATCGTCAACCCTGGTGCGGGCGCGCATACGCCGGGCATGGCCCAGGAAATGCGCGACTGGTCGGATAGTGGCAAGGCACCGCGCCTGCTGGATGCCGAGGCCATGGTGCCGCCGCTGCTGTTCGTCGTCTCGCGCGAGGCGGAGGCCGTGCAGGGCTGGCGCTTTGATGCCACCACCTGGGACGCGTCCGTCGCACCGGCCGAGGCGGCACGGCAAAGCGGGCGGCGGGCAGGGTTCCTGCTGCACCCGCTTGAGGATTTCAGCGCCGGGTAACGGCACGAATTGGGGGAAAGACCACATGGATTGGAATCCGCAGCCGCTCGACGCGGCCGATGTCACCGTGCACCGGCACGGCCGGGGCAAGCCGCTGGTGCTGCTGCATTGCCTTGGCATGACCGCGCGGTTCTGGGACGTGCTGGAGCCGCTGGCCGACCGCTATGAGCTGATCGCCTACAGCTTCCCCGGCCATGGCGACACGCCCCTGCCGGCCGGCCAGTACGGCGCGCCGGAATTGACCCTCCAGTTGCGCGCCATCGCCGAGCGCGAGGGCCTGCACAAATTCCACCTGGCCGGGATTTCCATGGGCGGTTCCGTCGCGCAGCACTTCGCCGGCACCCATCCGGAGATGGTCGACAAGCTGATCCTGTGCGACTGCACCCCCAAGTACAACGAAGAGTCCCGCGCCAACTGGCCGGTGCGGGCGGGCATCGCGCGCCGCGATGGCGTCGCCGCGCTGGTCCCCACCCTGCTGCAGACCTTCTTCACCCCCGCCTCGGTCGCGGAGAACGGCCCCAACGTGCAATTCGTCCGCGCCGCCTTCGAGGCGTGCAGCGGGGAGGGTTATGCCCGCGCCTGCGAAATGCTGGCGATGGTGGATGCCGAAGCTGAGGCAAAGCGCATCACCGCCAAAACCCTGATCATGCTCGGCTCGAACGAGCGCCAGGCTTTCAAGGATGCCGCGGCCTGGATGCGCGCCAACATCCCTGGTGCTGCGGCGGTCATCGAGGTGCCGGAGGCTGGCCACGCCTCGGTGCGGGAGCGTCCCGCCTTCTGCATCGAGCAATTCGCCCGCTTCCTGGGCTGAGTCGCGGGCGGCAAACCTAACCTGTCACACGCTTGCTTTTGCGTGTTGTCACACGACGGTCAGCACCGCTTCATTGTCCTGACGCCAGCCACGCGCTAACCAATCATCCCATGGACATGTCCCTGCCAACAGATGCCGGCGACCCGGTTCCCGGGCGGCGCGGGAAAGCCCTTCGCTTCCGCCCCTGGCTGCGCGGTTCGCTCTGGGGCGATGTGATGGAACCGCGGCCGCTCGGCGGCCGGGTTCGGGCGATCCGGCGCATTGCGCTGGCCGTGATCTGGACGCTGATTTCCATGCCCATCCAGGCGCTGCTTCTGCTGCTGCCCGGCCGGCCGAAGGTGGCCTTCGCGCGCATTTACCACCGGGTGCTCTGCCACCTCATCGGCATCCGCATCCAGGTTGTGGGCGAGCAGGCGCGCGGCGGGGGCGTGCTGTTCCTGTCCAACCACACCTCCTGGCTCGATGTCCTCGTGCTCGGCGGCACCATCGAAGCCTGCTTCGTCGCCAAAGCCGAGGTGGGTGAATGGCCGGTGGTGCGCATCATCGCGCGGCTGGGGCGCACCGTCTTCGTCAGCCGCCGCCGCGGCACGACCGGGCGTGAGGCCGATGTGATCCGCGCCCGCCTCACCCATGGCGACAGCCTGATGCTGTTCCCCGAGGGCACGTCCAACGACGGCACCCGAACCCTGCCCTTCCGCTCCGCCTTCCTGGGTGCGGCGGCCGGCGCGCGGCTCGTGCAGCCGGTCTCCATCGTCTATGACCGCCTGGGCGGGCTGCCCGCCTGCCGGCGCGACCGGCCACTATTCGCCTGGTACGGCGACATGGAGCTGGGCAGCCATTTCTGGCGCATCGCACGCCGGTCCGGCGCACGCGCCACGGTGCTGCTGCATGACCCCGTGGACCCGGCGCTCTACGCCGACCGCAAGGATTTGACGCAGCGGGTGGAGGCGGTTGTTGCCGCCGGCGCGTCGCAGCTGCGGCAGAACCGGGCGCCGGTGCCGCTGAGTCTGTGAGAGAGAGGGGGCGAGACTGTCGCTCTCACCTCATCCCTGAATTTTTGCTCATTGGTGCGTGCGCGCCGGTCCTTCCATGCTGCGCCCAGCAGCTTCGCTCAATCCGCCGAGTGGGCTTGACGGCCGTTGGTCATCACGCCGGACAACAGGGCTCGCTCGACCCGCACGTACGAGGCTGATGTTGCGAGCAGACGCGACTTGAGCGCCGCGCAATCGCCCGCCTCGTTCAACGTCGCCGCGTAGCGAAGCGCCGATCTGCCCGCGTGATCTCTCCAGGCCTCGTCCGACAGCATGCGATCCATTTCGGTTTCATCGATCGGGAACACACAGCCCTCAAACCCGGGGGGCAGGCCCGCAATCGTGTGGGACGATCCGAAGACCGGCTTTCCGGCGCCAAGCGCATCGATCACCTTGATCTTCAGCCCCGTGCCGTCCACAGGCGAGACCACGATGCGGCTTTCGGCATAAATGCGCGGGAGATCCTGGACATAGCCCAGCAAAACCGCGCCGACCGCCCTGGCGGCTTCGGCCACCTCCGGCACGCCGCACACCCGTCCGGCAATGGCAAAGCTGCGGGCGCTCAGCCACTCTCGGTGCTCCTGCATGAACTCGATCACGCCATGCACATTGAAGGGATTCTCCGAACCCACGAACAACAGGTCGTAGCAAAGTCCCGGTGCAGGCGAATGCAGGATGGGCGAAGAACCGCCCGAATATTTGGGGACGTAGTAGGTCTGGACGCCCGGCAGCAGCGTCCTGAAGAACGAGACCTCAGCCGGGGCAATGCCGATGAGGGCTCCCGCGGCGCCGAGGACGGCGAGCTCACCGCGCGCCTTGAGGATCGTCCTCGCGTCGGTGATGCGTCGGCCCAACCGTTTCGCGCCGCTGAGAAAGGCAAGGTCGTGGGTTTCGACGATCAACTCGGCATCGGGAAGCCCATTCACTTCGAGCAGGCCCCGCGCGTAGTTCACGATGAATAAGGAAAGCTCCGGCCGGCTCGAGAGCGCCTGGAGGCGTGGACTGAGGCAGGGCACCCTCCATCGCATCGCGTGGTGTGCGAGGCGGGGGGCGAGTGCCGCCAAGACAACCTTGGCCCGGGTCCAGGCCCGGAGAAGAAACGAGGACTGCTCGAGGACGAGTTCCGCCCCGGGATAGAGTTCGCCGAAGCGGCGTATCTCAGCGTCTCCCCAGGGCCAGGCGTTGTGGTCCCGATAGGAATAGACGACGACGCGAGCACGAAGATCGGAGAGGAGCGTCATCAAGTCGCAAACGCGACTGTGAGCCCCATTTTCCTTGTTCACGAACGCGCCGTTGAAGTAGACGACAACCCAGGGCCCGCTGGTTTCGCGTGTCCCAGGCATCAATGTGCATCAGTCATGGAGTAGCGACGCGAATAGATAGGCCGCATATTCATGCTCCGCCGCTCATGGCTATTTGCGCAATTTTTTCTTGAGCGACCCTGCCACAGAATACAGTATTGGTGGCGTCACTGATCGCACCATCGTCTTCAGGAAGGATGGCGCTGTCTGCGGGGCGAAATTCGAGTGGAAGCTCGCTGCGGCGCCCTGGTCATCGCGGCCATTGCTGTAATAATAGGCCGCCACAGAGCGGCGCGTCTTACCAGGAGGGGGGTTCAACTCACCAGGATGACCATGAAGGCTCTTATCGGTCTGCGCAAAAACAATAGTCCTACCAAAAACTGGCAGTACCTTGGCTGCGCAATTGTTCTTCTCGACGTCCCACAGCTCGAGCGAGCCGCCGTATTCTTCTTTCCATTGCTTGTTGAGGTAGGTGATCATTACAAGACGATTGTCCAGCTGCGTAACAGGATGCTTGCTGAAGTCCACATGCAGGCCGAACTTTCCGCCAGCGCGGCTTTCATGCATGCCGCCGCCCTTCATCATGGGGTCGAATACAAGCCCGCGGATCGCGGTCGCCTCGCTGAGGAAGTTAACGAACCAGCCGGAACTCAATATG
>JBKJNV010000260.1:0-3144 GCA_046593435.1 Roseomonas sp. | reverse complement strand
ATGGAACTGGCGGTGGCGCGTGATTCGGGTGCGACCATCGTCGCTCGCCGCGAAGGTGTGGTCGATCAGATCGACGGCGCCCGCATCGTGGTGCGCGCGACCGGCGAAGATGGCGCGACACGCGGCGTGGACATCTACCGCCTGCGCAAGTTCCAGCGTTCCAACCAGTCCACCTGCATCAACCAGCGCCCGCTGGTGAAGGTTGGTGACGCGGTGCGCTCCGGCGAGATCATCGCGGACGGTCCCTCGACCGAGCTCGGTGAGCTCGCGCTGGGCCGCAACGCGCTGTGTGCCTTCATGCCCTGGAATGGCTACAATTTCGAAGACTCCATCCTGATCAGCGAGCGCATCGCGCGCGACGACGTCTTCACCTCGATCCATATCGAGGAGTTCGAGGTCATGGCGCGCGACACCAAGCTCGGCCAGGAGGAGATCACCCGCGACATCCCCAATGTCGGTGAGGAAGCGCTGCGCAACCTCGACGAGGCCGGCATCGTCTATGTCGGCGCCGAGGTGAACCCGGGCGACATCCTCATCGGCAAGGTGACGCCGAAGGGCGAAAGCCCGATGACGCCCGAGGAGAAGCTGCTCCGCGCCATCTTCGGAGAAAAGGCCTCCGACGTCCGCGACACCTCGCTCAAGCTGCCGCCGGGTGTGACGGGCACCATCGTCGATGTCCGCGTCTTCTCC
Source organism: Roseomonas sp. (assembly GCA_046593435.1). Lineage (GTDB taxonomy): Bacteria > Pseudomonadota > Alphaproteobacteria > Acetobacterales > Acetobacteraceae > Plastoroseomonas. The sequence continues at coordinate 2,454 of JBKJNV010000260.1, read as the reverse complement.
CGCCGTGGCGTGGACAAGGATGAGCGCGCGATGGCGATCGATCGCGCCGAGATCGAGCGCCTCGCCAAGGACCGCGACGACGAGAAGGCCATCCAGGAGCGCAGCTTCTATTCGCGTCTGCGCGAGCGGCTGCTGAACAAGAAGGCTTCGGGCGGCTTCAAGGCGATCAAGTCCGGCACGGTCGTCACCGATGAGGTGCTGGACCAGTTCGCCAAAGCCACCTGGCGCCAGATCGGCGTGACCGACGAAGCCTCGATGGCGGAAATCGAGTCCCTCCGCCGCGAGTTCGACGCGGCAGTGGAAAAACTACAGAAGCGTTTCGAGGGCAAGGTCGAGAAGTTGCAGCGCGGCGACGAGCTGCCGCCTGGCGTGATGAAGATGGTCAAGGTTTTCGTCGCGGTGAAGCGCAAGCTGCAGCCGGGCGACAAGATGGCCGGCCGCCACGGCAACAAGGGCGTGGTCAGCCGCGTGGTCCCCATCGAGGACATGCCGTTCCTTGAGGACGGCACCTCGGTCGACCTCGTGCTGAACCCGCTGGGCGTGCCGTCGCGCATGAATGTCGGGCAGATCCTCGAAACCCATCTCGGCTGGGCCTGCGCCAATCTCGGCAAGCAGGTCGGCGAGCTGGTCGAGGAATACCGCCGCGGCGGCCGCATGCGTGAAGAGCTGCTGGCCAAGCTGAAGGACATCTACGGCGACGAGATCTACGACAAGGAGATCGCGCCGATGAACGAGGACCAGCTGATCGAGCTGTCGGAGAACCTCAAGAAGGGTATCCCGATCGCCACGCCAGTCTTCGATGGCGCGAGCATGTCCGACATCGAGGGCATGCTGGAACGCGCCGGCCTGGATAGTTCCGGGCAGGTGGTGTTGGTCGATGGCCGCTCCGGCGAGCCTTTTGAGCGCAAGGTGACGGTGGGCTACATCTACATGCTCAAGCTGCACCACCTGGTGGATGACAAGATCCACGCGCGCTCCATCGGGCCTTACTCGCTCGTCACCCAGCAGCCGCTGGGCGGCAAGGCGCAGTTCGGCGGTCAGCGCTTCGGCGAGATGGAGGTCTGGGCGCTTGAGGCTTACGGCGCGGCCTACACCTTGCAGGAGATGTTGACGGTGAAATCCGACGACGTCTCCGGTCGTACCAAGGTCTATGAGGCGATCGTGCGCGATCAGGACAGCTTCGAGGCCGGCATTCCGGAATCCTTCAACGTGCTGGTGAAGGAACTGAAGTCGCTCGGCCTGAACGTCGATCTGGAAATGCGCCAGCCATAACTGGCCGATCAAGTATACCCCGCGGCGCAGCGCAGCGCCGCGGTCCCCCGCATTCGCCGCCCGACGGGGCGTGCCGGACGGAGTGCATGGCATGAATGAACTGATGAAGATCCTGGGCCAGACTGGCCAGGCGGCGACTTTTGACCAGATCAAGATCTCCATCGCGTCGCCAGAGCAGATCCGCTCCTGGTCCTTTGGCGAGATCAAGAAGCCGGAGACGATCAACTACCGCACCTTCAAGCCGGAGCGGGACGGGCTGTTCTGCGCCCGCATCTTCGGGCCGATCAAGGATTACGAGTGCCTGTGCGGCAAGTACAAGCGCATGAAATTCCGCGGCATCATCTGCGAGAAGTGCGGCGTCGAAGTCACCCTCGCGAAGGTCCGGCGCGAGCGCATGGGTCATATCGAGCTGGCGTCGCCCGTCGCGCACATCTGGTTCATGAAGTCGCTGCCCAGCCGCGTCGGCCTGATGGTCGATATGAGCCTGAAGGAGCTGGAGAAGGTCCTGTACTTCGAGAGCTATGTGGTCCTCGAACCCGGCCTGACCGACCTCAAGCTGCACCAGCTGCTCAGCGAGGACCAGTACCAGGCCAAGCTCGATGAGTTCGGCGAGGATGCGTTTTCCACCGGCATCGGCGCGGAAGCCGTCAAGCAGATGCTCACCGGGATCGAGTGCCAGAAGGAAGCGGTGCGCCTGCGCGCCGACCTGAAGGAGACGACGTCCGAGGCCAAGCGCAAGAAGCTGGTCAAGCGCCTGAAGATGCTCGAGGCCTTCGCCGAGGGTGGCGCCAAGCCGGAGTGGATGATCCTGGACGTCGTCCCGGTGATCCCGCCCGAGCTGCGCCCGCTTGTCCCGCTCGATGGTGGCCGCTTCGCGACATCGGATCTGAACGATCTGTATCGCCGCGTCATCAACCGCAACAACCGCCTCAAGCGGCTGCTCGAGCTCAACGCGCCCGACATCATCGTGCGCAACGAAAAGCGCATGCTGCAGGAAGCGGTTGACGCGCTGTTCGACAACGGCCGCCGCGGCCGCGTGATCACCGGGGCCAACAAGCGCCCGCTGAAATCGCTATCCGACATGCTCAAGGGCAAGCAGGGCCGGTTCCGCCAGAACCTGCTGGGCAAACGCGTCGACTATTCGGGCCGCTCGGTGATTGTGACCGGACCGGAATTGAAGCT
>JBKJNV010000130.1:0-4220 GCA_046593435.1 Roseomonas sp. | reverse complement strand
CCACTCGGGCCGTTGTAGATGCCCGAGTGGTCGTACGGGAAGTTTAGCTGGTGTTCGTAATAGTAGGCACGGATGCGGTCGATCCCTTCCAGGTGCCGCATCTCACCCTCCCGAAAGGCGGCACAGCTCTCGCTGATCTTGAGGTTGGGGTGGGACTTGCCCGCGGGTGGCTTGAAGTCGTCCTGGCCACCGTGCTGGAAGGGTGACCTGTTCTCGCCTGGCCGGTTGTCGAAGAACAGGGTGTTGAGCTTGTCCACCACCGGGTTCTCCCCGCGCGGCTTGGTGCCTGTGTCGACGCGCGTATAGCCGCTGCCTGATCTCTCCCACACACCCATCAGGTCGTAATCGGAGACGAAAATCTCCTCGCTGTCAGGGTGCGCCGCGAGCCCGGACTCCCCGGTCTTGACCGCGCCCTTGCTGCCCTTCTGATAGGCGTGATCCATGCGCTTGGGCTCGAAAATCCCCTGAAAGCCCACCGACTGCTTCTTCGGGCAGCGCATGATCAGCAGCATCTTGAACCCCGCCGTGCCGGCGCGCAGCGCGGCCACATCCCAGGGCCCGATATCGGATTTCATCGCGAAGGCGAGGTCGCCCGGGCCGATGCCGGCGTGTTGCGCGTTGCGCAACATGTTGTAGACCGCGATTTCCGCCATGGTTGCCGTCAGCGCCATCGACCAAACCCCTTGTCCACCCCAAACACAGCACTCATGCCGAGCGCCGCCGAGCTGCCGGCGCCGATGATGCCCCGGGTCGTTCTGGCGCGGCAATGCCACACTCCCTTTCCGCCCCTCAGCCGCGGTGGCATAAGCCCCGCGTGCGCATCCTGTATCATCTTCCGCTCTCGCCCTATTCCCGCAAGGTACGCCTCGCGCTGGGCGAAAAGCGCATTCCCTTTGACTTGCGCAGCGAGCGCATCTGGGAGCGGCGCGACGCCTTCCTCGCCATGAACCCGGCCGGCACCGTGCCCGTGCTGACCGAGGATAACGGCCTCGCCATCGCCGACAGCGCGGCCATCTGCGAATACCTCGACGAGGCCTACCCCGAGGTGACGCTGATCGGCCGCACGCTGGCCGAGCGCGCCGAGGTCAGGCGCCTCGCCTGCTGGTTCGACGGCAAGTTCAACGCCGAAGTGACGCGGCTGCTGGTGCATGAGCGCCACCTCAAGCCGATGCTCGGGCGCGGCAATCCCGACGCCGCGGCGATCCGCGCCGGCTATCAGAATCTCAAGCCGCATATCGAATACCTCGGCTGGCTTGCGGAGAGCCGCGCCTGGCTTGCGGGGCCGAACCTCAGCCTCGCGGACCTGGCCGCCGCAGCGCAACTCTCGGTGCTCGATTACATCGGTGACATCGACTGGTCGGTGAACGAGGCGGCGCGCGAATGGTATGCGCGGGTGAAGTCGCGTCCGGCGTTTCGCCCCCTGCTCACCGACCGGGTCAGCGGGCTGGTGCCACCGGCGCACTACGCCGACCTCGATTTCTGAGGACGGGGTGAAGCGCTTCTGGACCCTCGCGGAGGCTATCCCCCAGGCGGACGGCCTGCATGCGATCCTGCTCGATGGGCGCCCGATGCGCCTGCCGGGCGAAGCGGCCTTCAGTGTGCCGGGCCGGGCGCTGGCGCTCGCCGTGGCAGCCGAATGGCAGGCGGCCGGCGGCGCGAAGGATGGCGAATTCACCGCCGAGAATATCCCCCTCACCCGACTTGCGGCCACCGGGGTCGCGCGCATCGCGCCCGATCCGCGGCCGACCATTGCGGGGATCGCGGGCTATGGCGAGACAGATCTGCTCTGCTACCGCTCGGATATCACGCGGCTGGCCGAACGCCAGACCGCCGCCTGGCAGCCGCTGCTGGACTGGGCCGCGCGTAGCCTGGGCGCGAGGCTGATGGTGACCGAAGGTGTGATGCCGGCCCCGCAGCCAGGGGCTTCGCTTGCCGCACTTCGCCAGGCTCTCGCGGGGCTGCCGCCGCTGGCACTCGCCGCGCTGGGCGTTGCGGTGCCGGTCCTGGGCAGCCTGGTGCTAGGCCTCGCCATGGCGCATGGACGCCTGGAGCCGGACGCCGCCTTCACGCTCTCCGCCCTCGATGAGCTGGACCAGGAGGCGGTCTGGGGAGCGGATGCCGAAGCGGTCGTCGCGCGTGCGCGCCGCGCGGGGGACGTCGCACTCGCCGGCCGCCTGCTCTCACTGCTGGACCAGGGCTGATGGCCGCGCGCCTGGTCCGGATCACCGGTCGGGTGCAGGGCGTCGGCTATCGCGACTGGATGCTGGCCGAGGCGCGCCGCCTCGGCCTCTCCGGCTGGGTGCGCAACCGCCGCGACGGCAGCGTGGAAGCCCTGATCGATGGCGACGAGCCCTCGATCGGCCAGATGCTGACGGCCTGCCGCGCCGGGCCACCTGCCGCTCGGGTGGACGCGATCGAGGAGGATTTCGCGCAGCCGCCAGACCATCCGGGGTTCATCCGGCTGCCGACGGCCTGAACCCGCGATCCTTGTTGGCGCGCGCGACACCGCGCATCATCGGCGATGCCTGTGTGAGGAGACATCCCCATCGACACCCTGATCCCCCGCGCGGCGATCCTCGCGCAGCATCTGATCCGCCGCGGGCAGACCATCGCGATCGCGGAATCCTCGACCGGCGGTCTGGTCTCGGCCGCTTTGCTCGCGCTGCCGGGTGCCTCCGCCTACATGCGCGGCGGCGGGGTGATCTATACCCATCACGCGCGCAGCGGATTGCTAGGCATCGATTTCGCGGACCACCCGGGCCTCCGCGCCGCGACCGAACCCTACGCCACGCTGCTGGCCGAGACGGTGCGGGCGCGGCTCGGGGCCGATTGGGGGCTCGGAGAGAGCGGGGCCACGGGCCCCACCGGCAACCGCTATGGCGATGCGGCCGGGCATAGCTGCATCGCCGTCGCAGGCGCGACCACCCGCAGCCTCACGCTTGAGACGGGCAGCCCGGACCGCATGGCCAATATGCGCGCCTTTGCCCTGGCGCTGTTGGACCTCGCGATCGAGGCCGTTGGAGAATAGAGCGTGATCGCCGAAGGCTGGAACGGCCGGAGGCGTGAATCACGCGACCAGACAGGATGCTGGACCATGATCGGCGCTTCTGTCAGCGCAGATCATGGTCCAGCCGCGCCGTAAAGCGCTCAGTCGAGCGCGGTTGCGGGGCCACGTGGGCGCGAACTGGCGTTCCAGATCGAACGCAGCGTCTCGCTCACATTCACCGGATCTGGCAGGCCGCGCAGCACGTGCGTTTCCTCCGTGCGGCCCTCGGTGCTACGGATCACGATATCGCCAACGCCCATGACGCGGTGCCATAGGTTCTGCTTCACCACCACGTCACGGATGCGAAAGATCTCGATGTCATCGCGCACCTTGGTCCAGAAGCCCTGTTCCAGACGCACCCGCTGGTTGCTGATCGCCACTTTCTGGCGGCCGATGAACGGCAGCCCGAGCAGGAGGAAGCCCAGCACGAGCCAGAGCGGGCCGAAGGAACGCCGGCTCTCGCGCACCTCGAGCACCACGGATTCGACCCCGCCGGGCGGTCCCGCCGGCGGGGCACCGCCTGGATTGAGGCCGCCGGGGTTCATCCCGCCGAGATTGGCACCGCTCATCGATCATGCTCCGCCGTTGCTTCCCCGGTCTAAACCATCGCGGGCGGTTCCGGAAACCCGCCGCGCCGCGACCCATGCGCTGCGATGTCAGACCCCCGACCGGGCGAGCCATTCCCCGAGGGCGGCATTCACCGCCTGGGGTACTTCCATGGTCGGAAGGTGCCCAGACCCGGCGAAGCGAACCAGCCTGGCGCCGGGGATCAGCGCCGCCATCTCCTCGGCCAGTTCAGGTGGGGTGAGAATATCCTCCGCCCCCACCCCCACCAGCGCGGGCACCGCCACGCGCGGCAGGTCCGCGCGGCTGTCCTTCCGCGTCATGATGGCCTGCTGCTGGCGCAGGAAGGCTTCACGGCCGATGCGCTCGGCCATGGCCATGACCTCGGCGGCAAGCGGCGTCCCGAGCCGGTCGGGATGGATCAGGGAAGGGAGCAGGCGCGGCGTGACACCCTTGAACTGACCGCTCCGCGTCAGCGCCATCAGCCCCCGTCGGCGGCGCGTCTGCGCCTCCGTATCCGCGCGGGCGGAGGTGTCGAGCAGACCCAGATGGGTGACCCGCGCTGGCGCCTGGCGCCACACCTCGGCCGCGACGTAGCCGCCCATCGACA
>JBKJNV010000553.1:0-2622 GCA_046593435.1 Roseomonas sp. | reverse complement strand
AGGATTTCCAGCGGCAGCGCGCCGGTCGCGGCCTCCACCCCCTTCGCGCAGACCAGGATGGGCACGGGCGCTGCCGGCAGGCTGGCCAGCACCGCACGCAGCCCCTGCACGGGCACGACGAGCAGCGCGAGCGCCGCGCCATCCAGCGCAGCGGCCGCGTCAGCCGTCACGCGCAGCGCGGGCGGCAGCGGGATGCCGGGCAGGTAACGGGCATTCTCGCGTGCCGCGGCCATCTCCGATGCCCGCGCCGCATCGCGCGCCCAAAGGGTGACGTCCGCACCGGCGCGCAGCCCTTGCAGCGCGAGCGCGGTGCCCCAGGCCCCCGCCCCGAGCACGGCGATGCGCGCCATCACTCCTCCACCAGCCGGGTCACGGCGACACCCTGGCCGGCCTCGCCATCGCCCAGCGCGGCCAGCAGTGCGGCGAGGATCGCCTCCGCCTCGGCCGCAAAGCCGTAGGGCGGGTTCACCACGACCAGGGCGGAACCGTTGAGGCGCTGCGGGTCGGTCGGCTCGCGCAGCATCAGCGCGCAATCGAGGATGTCGCGCACACCGCTCTCGCGCAGCGCGTGGTGGAAGGCGCGCACCGGGGCGCGGTGTTTTATCGGATACCAGGCCGCGATGATCGCGCTGTTCATGCGCCGGTTCGCCGTCGTGATGCCCTCGGCCATGCGCGCGAACTCACCCTCCCGCTCGAAGGGCGGGTCGAGCAGCACAAGGCCACGCTTTTCGGGGAAGGGGAGCAGCGCGCCCAGCGCCTCCCACCCATCGCGCTTGTGGACCGCCACCTGGCCATCGCGGGCGAACAGGGCGCGCAGCGCGGCGTGGTCTTCGGGGTGCAGCTCGCAGCACGCCAGGCGGTCCTGTGGGCGCAGCACGGCGCGGATCAGGGCCGGCGAGCCGGGGTAGCGATCCGGAAAACCTGCCGCCACCAGCAGCGCCAGGTAGTCATCCAGCGCGGGTGTCGGGGCAAGCCGCGCCGCGCCGCGCGCTGCCTCCCCGCTGCGCAGTGCCTCAGGCGCGGCCAGGTCATAGGCGCCGCGCCCGGCATGGGCGTCGAGCACGGCGAAGCCTGCGGGCTTGCGCGCGAGGCCGCGCAGCAGGGCGAGCAGCAGCGCGTGCTTGAGGCAATCGGCGTGATTGCCGGCGTGGAAGGCGTGGCGGTAATTCACGCGCGGCACATACCCCGCCGCGCGCGCCACCGCCAGCGCCGGGGTTCAGCCGCGGAAGAAGGCCAGCAGGTCGCGGTTGAGCCGCTCCTTCTCGGTGAAGAACAACCCGTGCGGCGCGCCGGCGTATTCCAACAGCGTGGCACCCGGGATCATCGCCGCCGTCCGCCGGCCGGATGCATCGATCGGCACCGTCGCATCCGCATCGCCATGGATCACCAGCGTGGGTACCGTGATGCGAGCAAGATCGGCGCGGAAATCCGTCGCGGCGAAGGCGCGCATGCAATCCATCGTGGCTTTGGGCGAGGCGAGCATGGCCACCTGCGACGCCCAGCGCAGCAGCTCGGCACTCACCTTGAAGTTCAGCAGCCCGGCGCCGAAGAAGGTCTTGCCGAAGCCCGAGAGGAAGTTCGGCCGGTCGTCGCGCAGCCCCTCGGCCATCTCGTCGAAGATGGCGGCGGGCACGCCTTCGGCATTGTCCGGGGTCCGCGACATGAACGGCGTCACCGATGCGATGAACACCGCCCGGGCAACCCGCGCGCCGCCATGCCGGCCGAGATAGCGCGCAACCTCGCCGCCACCCATCGAGAAGCCGACCAGGATCGCATCGCGCAAATCGAGCGTCTCGATCAATGCCTTCAGGTCATCGGCCAGCGTGTCGTAATCATAGCCCGACCAAGGCTGGCCGGAGCGGCCGAAGCCGCGCCGGTCATAGGCGATGACGCGGTATCCGGCGGCAGCGATCGCGGGGGCCTGATATTCCCACATGTCGGCATCGAGCGGCCAGCCATGGATCAGGATGACGGGGCGCCCGCTGCCCCAATGATTGTAGAATATGTCGGTTCCGTCCGTCGTCTTGAAGGTGGGCATCGGCGCGCTCCGCTGGGTTCACAGCGAGCAACGGGGCCCTCGCCGCGAAGTTGCCGCCTCACAGGGATGCGGCCAGTTCCTCCCGCGACATGAACGGCACCATGGCCCGGTAGCAGGCTTCCTCGTTGCGCATCGCCTTGAGCCGTTCGGCAACCTGGCCATCGGGGCAGACCGTCTCCCCCGCTTCGCTTTGGTTCGAGGGGTAGCGGTGCAGCCGCGGGTTGGTGAAGCTGTGCCCGACGCTGGGGTGGCCGATGACCTCCATCCCCGCGGAGGCAAACATGTTGAGGTCCTGCGCCATCTTGTAGGCATACCCGCCCGGCGTCGCGCAGGAGCAGGCATAGAGCACCACCTTCACGCCCGGCGTGCCGAACTGCCAGATCGCGTCGGTCAGCGCCTCGCGGCTGTCATTGTTGAACCCGGCCGAGGCGAGGCCGCCCTTCCAGCCATGCCCGAAATACACGATCGCGTCGTACCATTGCGACCCGCACCCCTGCTGCATCTTGTCCAGGATGGATCGCCGCCGCTGCTTCGCGGGCAAGGAAGTGGTGACCTTTAAGTTCGACAACACCGCGCCCGCGAAG
>JBKJNV010000607.1:0-3479 GCA_046593435.1 Roseomonas sp. | reverse complement strand
TCGGTCGCGAAGCCCGAAACCGGCACGCCCAGCAGACGCAAGCCCCGCGCTCCACGTCGCACCAGCGCCTTCGCGAGTGCTACCGAGGGCAGAGAGTTGTCGGGTGGCAGCGCGATGAGTGCCCCGTCAGGCACGCTCGCCGCCATCGCGTCCAGGCTGATCGGGTCCATGGGTTTTGTATCCTCCACCCTCCCTCCATAGCGCCTGCGTCCGGCAAGGCGAAGGGGCCACCCTCCCGCTTCGACGGGTGAATGCGTTAGGCTTGCCGCCATGGAACCCGTCACGCTGCAAGGCCCGCGCCTGATCCTCCGCTCCTGGCGGGCCGAGGATGCCGCCCCGCTCTACATCCTCAACGGCGATGCGGAGGCGATGCGCCATTTCGCCACGCTGCCCACGCAGGCCGAAAGCGATGCCTGGGCGCGGCGCATGCAGGCGCATATCGACGCGCATGGCTGGGGCTTCTGGGTCGCCGAACACCGCGTCAGCGGCGCCTTCCTCGGCGTGGTGGGCCTCATGACCATCCCGTGGGAGGCGCGCTTCACTCCCGCGGTGGAAATCGGCTGGCGCATCACGCCCTCCCACCAGCGCCAAGGCTATGCCGAGGAATCCGCGCGCCTCGCGCTGCACTTCGGCTTCGCCACACTGAACCTGCCCGAAATCGTCGCCTTCACCGCGCCAGGCAACGCGCCATCCTGGCGGCTGATGGAAAAGCTCGGCATGCGCGCCGATGGCCGCTTTGAACATCCCCGCGTCGCGGTGGACAACCCGATGCGGGAGCAACTGCTCTATCGCATTGGCCCCGAGCAGCTCACGCCCGCCTGACACCCCTCACCCGAACGGGCTCACCCCCAGCGCGGCGAGCACCACCCACGCCGTCGCCCCCAGATGCGCGCGATCGGGGTAGGTGAAGTCCGCAACGCCGGGCGTGATCCCGGTCTCAAGCCCCGTGGTCAGGGCGGGGATGCTCGCCGCACGCACCCATCCCTCCCGCGTCATGTGCCGCGCGATGGTCGCGCCAAAACCCTGCGCCTCCGCCTCCCGCCCCAACCGGCGCAGCAGCAGCGCCGCCTGCGCCGTCCCCTCCAGCCAGGCGCCGTCGCGGTCCATGTCGAAATCGAGCCCACCGGCCGCCCCATGCCGCCCCAGGACCCAATCCAGTGCGGGGGAAAAACGCGCCTCCCGCGGCCAGGCGAGCAGGGGAAAGATGTTCGCATCCAGCGCCGAGTGGCCGTTGCGCACCCCTGCCGGCGTCAGCCCCGCGATGAAGCGGCCCTCGCGCGGCTCCCACATGGCGCGGACGAAATCAGCGGCATGCGCGGCCTCGACCTGCCGCCCCACACGCGCAAAGGCGATCGCGAGATCAAGGTTCTGCTCCGTCGAGCGCCAGCGCAGCAGGGCAGGGGCCGGCTCATGCCCCAGCACCCCGCCCGCGAAGCCGCTCTCCGCGCGAAACCCCGCGCACCAGGTCCCCGCCGCGCGCGCGGCCGCGAGGAAGCGCGCCTCGCCCATCGCGGTCCCCGCTGTTGTCCACAAAAGCATCGCGAAGGCCACGGGGCCGAGCGCGGAGCCGACCTGGTAGGCATCCTCACGCCAGGCGCCGGCCCACCAGCCGGGCGGGCGTGCGCTCGCCGGCGCATCCGCGTGCTGGCGCCCGGCGGCATAGGCGTTGCGCAGCCGGCCATCGCGCCAGAACCGGTCCTGGGACTGCGCCAGGCGCAGCCCCTCTGCCAGTCGCCACGCGCTCTCCCGCTCTCCGGCGGCAAGCAAAGCGAGGCCGGCCAGCGCATTGTCATAGGTGAAGGCCGCCTCGGCATGGACGCGATCGAAATTCCCCCCCCGCCCGGCCTCCCAGCTGCGCAGCAGCCCCGGGCCGCCCAGCGCCGCAACGCCCTCGCGCAGCGGCGACAGGGCGCGCGCAGCCAAGGCGGGCCAGGGTCCCTCGGCGCGCGCCGGGGTCGCCAGGGCAGGGGCAGCAAGCAGGAGGCCTCGCCTCGAGATGGGACGCATCGTTGAAAGCCTCGCGCCGTCTTGCGACATCAGCTTGTAACATGGATAAGCGCCCATGCGTCTTCCTACCGCCCTTGCCGTGATGGTCTTCTCTCCGCTCATCGGCGGCTCCGCGGCGCGTCAGGACACCGCGCCCGACCTTGCCGCGGCCGGCTGGCGCAGCAGCGTGTGGTCCGGCATCCCGCCCGCGCGCTTCACGGCGCTGCCCGATGGCGGCGTGCGTGTGCGCGGGGAGGGGCAGGGCAGCTTCGTCTGGCGTCCGCAGGTCGGCCCCCCGCAATGCCTGTTCTGGCGCTGGCGGGTGGATGCCGGGCCGCCGCCCACGCGGCTGGACCGCCACGGCGGCGACGACCGCGCGCTGGCGGTCTCGGTCGGCTTCAGCGGTTGGCCGCGCGATGCGGGGCTCTGGACGCGGACCCAATTCCAGGTCGCGCAGGCGGTCGCCGGCGACCACCCACTGCCGCGCAGCGTCCTGATCTACGTCTGGGGCGGCACGGGGGCGGAGCCGAACCCCTTCCCCAGCCCCTACCTGCACGGCCTTGGGCATGTGCGCATCCTCCAGCCCGCAAGTGCCGCGAAGGGCGTCTGGGTGGAGCAGCGGGTCGACCTCGCCGCCGACTGGCGCGCCAGCTTCGGCACTGCACCGCCGCCGATGCAGGAGATCGCGATCGGCTCGGATGTCGACGACACGCGCAGCCCGGTCGATGCCGCCGTGGAGCGCATCCGCTTCGGCCCCTGCTGAACCGCCCCGGACGGATCGCCGGGCAAGGATCGGATCCGCTACCGGCCTTGGGCCACCACCCGGGGACGCTGACTGCGTCCGGTCCATGGCGCCGTCGGGGCAAAAGCGGCGGCCGGCCTCATCCCCCCGGGCGACGCTTGCGCGCATTCGCGCTATAGGACGGCCCGCCCTTTGCACCGCCCGACGCCGGGCGCCGCTTGTTGGCTCGCATTGTCGTCCCTGAACCCGTCACGAGAAAGCCTACCCCCATGACCGTCTCCCGCCAGGACTTCCGCGACGCCATGGCCCGCCTTGGTTCGGCCGTGAATGTCGTCACCTCCGCCGGCACCCATGGCGAGGCCGCATTCACCGCGAGCGCGGTGTGCTCGGTGACGGATGACCCGCCGACTCTTCTGGTTTGCCTCCGGCGCGGCAGCTCGGTCTGGCCGGTGGTGACCGGGAATGGCGTGCTCTGCCTCAATGTGCTCGCGCATCCGCAACAGGCCGTGGCCGAGCTGTTCGCCAGCTCCTCCGGCCCCGCCATGCATGAACGCTTCGCGCACCACCCCTGGTCCCGCCTGGTCACCGGCGCCCCGGTGCTTGACGGCGCCATCGTCTCCTTCGACTGCCGCATTGCGGATGTGTTCGAAAAGGGCACCCACAGCGTGCTGTTCGGTGAGGTGCAGGCCATCCGCCAGGGCAATCCGGAAGACCCGGCCTTGCTGTATTTTGCGCGGAACTATCACGCCCT
>JBKJNV010000502.1:0-4466 GCA_046593435.1 Roseomonas sp. | reverse complement strand
CTGGGTGCTGCCGGCGAGTTGCTCGTCCATCTGCTTGAGGCGCTTGATGCTGCCCGTGATGGTCTTCCAGTTGGTGGGCATGCCGCCGAGCCAGCGATGGTTCACGTAGTACTGGCCGCAGCGCGTCGCGGCTTCCGCCACATACTCGGACGCTGCCTTCTTGGTGCCGACGAACAGCACGCGGCCACCGCCGGCGACGGTATCGCGCACGGCCTTCAGCGCCTGCTCCATCAGGGGAACAGTCTGCTGCAAATCCAGGATATGGACCTGGTTGCGCACGCCGAAGATGTAGGGCGCCATGCGCGGGTTCCACCGGCGCGTATGGTGGCCGAAATGCACGCCGGCTTCGAGAAGCACGCGCAGCGAAACGTCTGGCATTGCCATCAAATTCATCCTTCCTGCATGTCCGGTTGAGCCGTCCGCGGCGCCAACCCCCGTGAGGGGGACCGGACCCTGCCCTGTGGTCGAGGAAGGGTGCGCCGCGTGTGAATTTCCAGACGCGGTATGCGCCGGATGCAGGGGATATGGCTTATAGCACCCGCCGAGGCAAGCCATGCCCGGCGGCCTGCACAAGGATGACCGATGCACCCGATCGCCTGGGCGCTGGCCGCGCTGGCCCTGCTGCTTGCACTTGGCCTGGGTGCCCTGCGGCTGCTGCAGGACAACCTTATCTATTTCCCGGACCGCACGTCACCGCGCCTGGAAGGTGCTGGGCTGGAGCGTGTGCGCGCAGGCTCGGTCACCACCGCGGACGGCCTGCGCCTGCTCACCTGGGGCATGCCGCCGCTGCGCGCCGATGCGCCGGTGATCCTGTACCTGCACGGCAATGGCGGCAATCTGGGTGACCGGCGGCGCCGGCTTGCCCGTTTCGCGGGTCTCGGCTGGGGCGCGCTGATGGTCGAGTGGCGTGGCTATGGCGGCAATCCGGGCCAGCCCAGCGAGGCCGGGCTGCTGCGCGATGCCCACGCCGCGCTCGCCGCGTTGCAGGCAGAGGGGTATGGCCAGGGACGGATCGTAGTCTGGGGGGAGTCTCTCGGCACGGCAGTCGCCGTCGCGCTGGCGGCCGAACAGCCCGATGCGCTCGGGGCGCTGGTGCTGGAGATGCCCTTCACCAGCCTGGCTGACCTCGCCGCGCGGCACTTTCCTTGGGTGCTGGCACCGCGGCTGCTGCTGCGCGACCGTTATGATACCCGCACGACAATCGCGCGCGTCACTGCCCCGGTGCTGATCCTGGCCGGCAGCGAGGACCGCCTGACCCCGCCCGCCATGGCCGAGGCCCTTGCCGCCGCGGCCACCGCACCGGTCGAATACTGGGTGGCTCAAGGGGCCGGGCATGAGGAGCTGACCACCGGCGGCGGATTTGCCGTCGTGACGGCGTTCCTGGCGAGCCGGCTGGCGCTGCGCTAACCCTTGGCGAGCTTGCGCAGCCCGGGCGCCAGCGGGCGCTTGCCTTCTCCCGCATAGCCCTCGTGGTAATCCTCGATCTTCGGCGGGTCGTAGACGTAGTTCACCATCAGCCCCGCGCTCTCGCGCCGGCCCTTCTCGCTGATATCGCCGCGCCAGTTCAGCCGCTCGATCCGCGCACCGTTGGACAGGTGGAAATGCGCCACCGGATCGCGCGCGCGGCCGGGCCGGCCCGGCGTCTCCTCGATCGCGAGGTAGCGGGCACCCAGCCGCATCAGCACCGGCTCCAGCGCGCGGGCCAGCGCCTCCTCGCGCATCCAGTGCCGCTTGGCGAGCGCCCGGCGCAGCATCGCCTCGGGCGATTCCGCCACCGCCTCGCTCGCCGGTGCGCCTGGTGCGGCGATGGCTGGCGGCATCGGCAACGCGGCGAGGATGGCGCGGCCCTCCTCCTCGCTGACCAGCGCGGTCTCCCCGGCCTCGATCCGTTCGGAGAGCCAGCGCGTGAATCCGGGGATGGGGGAGAGGGTCGCGAAGCTCTTGAGGTTGCGGAATTCATCGGACAGCAGCGAGACCACCCGCTTGATCAGGAAATTGCCGAAGGAGATGCCGTCCAGCCCGCGCTGGCAGTTGTTGATCGAATAAAATATCGCGGTATCCGCGCCGTTCGGATCCAGCACCGGCGCCTTCTCGTCGAGCAATTCGCGCACCGTGCCGGCCATGCCGCGGACCAGCGCGACCTCGACGAAGATCAGCGGCTCCTCGGGCATGCGGGGGTGGAAGAAGGCGTAGCAGCGCCGGTCGGAATCAAGCCGGTTCTTCAGGTCGCGCCAGGTGCGGATGCGATGCACCGCCTCATAGCCGACGAGCTTCTCCAGCAGCGCGGCCGGGGATGTCCAGTCGATCCGGCGCAGCTCCAGGAAACCCACATCGAACCAGGCGGCCAATTGCCCGCGCAGGTCGGCATCGAGCGCGGTCAGCATCGCATCGCCCGAGGCGCGCTGCAGCAGCTCGGCCCGCAAATCAACGAGGAACTTCATCCCGTCGGGGATGGTGGTGAACTGGGTCAGCAGCTTCAGGCGCGGCGGCTCGAGCACACGTCGCAGCCGCGCCTTGGCGGCCGCCCGCGCCTCATCATCGTCCGCAGCCGCAACGCCCGCCATCGCGCGGGCCACGGCCTCACTGTCGGAGTCCAGCCGCGCCAGCGCACGGAGAAAGGCATCCCGCCCGGCATGGTCGGCAGCCAGGTACACTTCCGCCAGCTTCGCCGTGCGCGTACGGGCCGAGACTTCGCCGCCGCGCCCTTCAAGGCATTCGCGCAGCGGTTCCGTAAAGCTCGCGGCCGCGCGCCCCCCGCTCACGCCCATGTCCCGCCACAGACTGGTGACGCGGCGCAGGGCTCGGTCGAGCAAGCCAGGCTGGACGGCGATATCGGACATGGGCGTCATCTTTCGCGGCAAACATGCAACCTGGTGAAACATCACGTGAGATGCAGCCCCCACGCAAGCCATTCCGGAGCGATTTGCTCAGAATTACGCGGCAGGATCGCTGAACTTAGCGTTAAGCGGATGTCATCATGCGCGCCTTGCGCATCGCTGCGGGCAGGCCGGGGGCGACATCCTCCGCGAGACACCCTTCCCCTATCTGGGCCGCGCACTCCCCCTGCAGCCAGGCGGCGGCGCAGGCAGCCTCAAAATGGGCCATGCCGCGCGCGATGAGCGCGGCGATGGTGCCGGCCAGCACATCCCCGGTGCCGCCCGTGGCCAGCCAGGCCGGCGCGTTCTCGTTGATCGCGGCGCGGCCATCCGGCGCGGCGATGACCGTGTCCGCACCCTTGAGCAGCACCACCGCGCCAGTCAGCGCCGCCGCCGCGCGCACGGCGGCCAAACGGTCCGACACGGGGCCAAAAATGCGGGTAAATTCGCCCATGTGCGGGGTCAGCACCGCAGCACCGGCCAGCGAGAGGGGGTCCCCCGCGCAGGCGCTGAGCAGCCCGGCATCGGCGACCAGTGCGCGCCCTGCCCCGATCACCGCACGGCCCAGCGCGCGGGTTGCGGCGTCCGGCGCCAGCCCCGGCCCCACCACCCAGGCACCGATCCGCCCATCGGCGAACGGCGCGGCCTCGCTGACCAGCGCGCCGGGTTCGGCGCCGCGCAAGAGGGAAGCGGTCGCGCCGTCCGGGGCCAGCAGCGTGAGCAGCCCTGCCCCGGCGCGGCGCGCCGCCATGCCCGCCAGCCGCGCGGCACCCGGCATGGTCGCACCCACGGCGATCGCGACATGGCCGCGGCTGTACTTGGTGTCCTCGATGCCCGCCACGGGCAGGGTCCACAGGCCAGGCGCATTGGCGAAGCAGCGGGCGCCGACCGCCGCGACGGCCGCATCCGGCACGCCGATATCGGCACAGACCAGCGTGCCGCACAGCGCCCGGCCCGGCAGCAGCAGATGCCCGGGCTTGCGCCGGACAAAGGTGATGGTGAGGTCGGCGCCCCGCACCGCCCCGCGCACCAACCCGGTGGCGCCATCGAGCCCCGAGGGCACATCGATGGCGACCACAGCGCCGCGCGCGGCGCCCAGCACGGCCGCGACCTCCGGCCCCACATCGCGCGCGAGGCCGGCGCCGAACACGGCATCGACCACCAGCCCGGCGCGGGCGGCGCGCCCAGCCTCCCAGGCCACGCGCGGCCCGCGCCAGCGCGCCGCCATGGCCGCCGCGTCGCTGGACGGCCGTGGTGGTGCGAGGGCAGCCACCGCCACGTCCCAGCCCGCCGGCTCCAGCAGCCGCGCCACCACATACCCATCGCCGCCATTGTTGCCGGGACCGCACAGGACCAGGACCGGCACCGGGCGAAAGTGCTTCTGAATGGCGCGCGTCACCGCGCGCCCTGCTGCCTCCATCAACACCAGGCCAGCGATGTTGCATCCCGCATCGACCCGGCCCATCTCGCTGGGGCTGAGCAAGGCATGCTTGTCGATCCCGCGCACCTGCTAAGCTCCGCCAAATGGCACGGAGTCGCCCATGGCCTTCATCATCGCCGTGGCGCAGCGCAAGGGCGGCGCCGGCAAAT
>JBKJNV010000418.1:0-3553 GCA_046593435.1 Roseomonas sp. | reverse complement strand
TCGGGAAGGCGGCCGGGAGCACGCGGGGTTCTTCGGCCGTCTCATCGTAGTTGGACTGGAAATCGACGGTGTCCTCGTCGATCCCCTCAAGCAGCGCGGCCGCTGCCTTGGCCAGGCGCGCCTCGGTGTAGCGCATGGCCGCCGGCGGATCGCCATCGATGGAGCCAAAATTGCCCTGCCCGTCGATCAGCGGCACCCGCATCGAGAAGGACTGCGCCATGCGCACGAGCGCATCATAGATCGAGGCGTCGCCATGCGGGTGATACTTGCCCATCACATCGCCGGTCACGCGCGCCGACTTGCGGTGCGGCTTGTCGGGGGTAAAGCCATTCTCGTTCATCGCGAACAGGATGCGGCGATGGACAGGCTTGAGGCCGTCGCGCGCGTCAGGCAAGGCGCGTGCGACGATAACGCTCATCGCATAATCGAGGTAGGAGCGACGCATCTCCTCCTCAAGCGCCACCGGCTGAATGTCGTCAGTCCGGCCCTTATCCGTGTCGCTCACGCGCTAGCTCCAAACAAGAAGGAGGGGGAAACGAATTTCCCCCGGACCCCCATTCTTTATATTTTCATCCGTGGGCATCCCAACGATCAGAAGGGGATGTCGTCGTCGAGGTCGGCGCCCTTGGCGGGCTTGCGCGCGCCGCTGTCCCAGCCACCGCCGGACTTGGCCGCAGGCGCGGGGCGCTCGCTGCGCTCCGAATATTCGCCATCGCCGCCGCCGCCACCCGCGCGGCCACCGACCAGCGACAACTCCCCGCGAAACTGGCGCAGAACGATCTCGGTCGAATAACGGTCCTGGCCGTCCTTGTCCTGCCACTTCCGCGTCTCGATCTGGCCCTCGATGTAGACCTCGCTGCCCTTCTTCAAATACTTCTCGGCAATCTCGCCGAGCTTCTCATTGAATATGGAGACGGCATGCCACTCCGTCTTCTCCTGCTGGTTGCCCTCGCGGTCCTTGTAGCGCTCGGACGTCGCAATCCGCAGGCTCACCACCTTGCCGCCATTCTGGAAATTCCGCACCTCGGGGTCCTTCCCGAGCCGGCCCAGAATGATCGCCTTGTTCACACCCGCCATGATCGCCGATTCCTCAAAACGCTCCTGTCTTTACCCTGTCACAGCGCGCACAACCACCCCGCCGCATGACCCCTTCCCAACAGACGTGCTGCACCGCATATATAACAGAACATTTCTGGAACATCGACTCCCATGGCTTCACCCTCGGGCTTGATCCGCGTCCGCGGCGCGCGCCAGCACAACCTCAAGAACGTCGATATCGACATCCCGCGCGATACGTTGACCGTGATCACCGGCCTGTCCGGTTCGGGCAAATCATCCCTCGCCTTCGACACCATCTATGCCGAGGGGCAGCGCCGCTACGTCGAATCGCTCTCCGCCTATGCGCGGCAATTCCTGCAACTGATGCAGAAGCCCGATGTGGACAGCATCGAGGGCCTGTCGCCCGCCATCTCCATCGAGCAGAAGACCACCTCGCACAATCCGCGCTCCACCGTGGGGACCGTCACCGAAATCCACGACTACATGCGCCTGCTCTGGGCGCGCGCCGGGATCCCGTATTCGCCGGCGACCGGCCTGCCGATCGAGGCGCAGACCGTTTCCCAGATGGTCGACCGCGTCATGGCCATGCCGGAAGGGACGCGCCTGCTGCTGCTGGCCCCCATCGCGCGCGGGAAAAAGGGCGAGTTCAAGAAGGAATTTGCCGAATTCCTCCGCCGCGGTTTTACCCGTGTGAAGGTCAACGGCGCGCTGCACGAACTGTCCGACCCGCCCAAGCTCGACAAGAAGCTGAAGCACGATATCGAGGTGGTGGTGGACCGCATCGTTGTCCGCGACGGTATCCAGCCGCGCCTGGCCGACAGTTTTGAGACCGCCCTCGCGCTCGCCGATGGCATCACCTACGCCGAGAACGCGGATAAGGCCGATGAGCGGCTCGCGCCGGAGGCGCGGTTTGAAAGAATTATCTTCAGCGCAAAATTCGCTTGCCCCGTCAGCGGTTTCACCATCGAGGAAATCGAGCCGCGGCTGTTCTCCTTCAACTCACCACAAGGCGCCTGCCCCGCCTGCGACGGCCTCGGCGCCGAGGATTTCTTCGACGCCCAACTGGTGGTCCCCGACGAGACGCGCAGCCTGCGCGACGGCGCCATCCTGCCCTGGACCGGCAACACCGCCTCGCCTTACTACGACCAGACGCTGCAGAGCCTTGCGAAACACTACAAGCAGCCGCTGACCCGCCCCTGGGGCGAGATCCCTGAGCCCGTGCGCGCCGCCATCCTCCACGGCACCGGCACCGAGATCGTCGCCCTGCAATACAAGGACGGGCTGCGCGCCTATGAGGTGAAAAAGCCCTTCGAGGGCGTCATTCCCAACCTCGAACGCCGCTTCCGCGAGACCGACAATCCCTGGGTGCGCGAGGACCTCTCCCGCTACCAGGCGGCCCGGCCCTGCCACGCCTGCGGCGGCCACCGCCTGAAGCCGCAATCGCTGAGCGTGAAGATCGCGGACCACCACATCGGCGCCGCCTCGGCGTTGTCCATCCGCCGTGCCCGCGACTGGTTCGCGACGGTGGAGGCGACGCTCACGCCGCAGCGCCAGGAAATCGCGCGCCGCATCCTGCGCGAAATCAATGAGCGGCTGAATTTCCTGGTCGATGTCGGGCTGGACTACCTCACGCTCGCGCGCGGTTCGGCCTCGCTCTCGGGCGGTGAATCCCAGCGCATCCGCCTTGCCTCCCAGATCGGCTCGGGCCTCACCGGCGTGCTGTATGTGCTCGATGAGCCGAGCATCGGCCTGCATCAGCGCGACAATGAACGCCTGCTGGTCACGCTGCGGCGGCTGCGCGACATCGGCAACACGGTGCTGGTGGTCGAGCATGACGAGGAGGCGATCCGCAGCGCCGACCACCTGATCGATATCGGCCCCGCCGCAGGCAAGCATGGCGGCCAGGTGATCGCGCAGGGCACGCCCGCCGAGGTGGCTGCGAACCCGGCCAGCATCACCGGGCAATACCTGTCCGGCACGCGGCGGATCGAAATTCCCGCCCAGCGGCGCAAGGCGGACCCGAAGCGCGCGCTGCGCGTGGTTGGTGCGACCGGCAACAATCTGCACGGCGTGACCGCGGCGTTCCCGCTGGGCACTTTCACATGTGTCACCGGCGTCTCCGGCGGCGGAAAATCCACGCTGGTGATCGAGACGCTGTACAAGGCCGCGTCGCGCCGCCTGATGGGCAGCGCCGAGGTCCCCGCCCCGCATGAGAAGCTTGAGGGCCTGGAGTATCTCGACAAGATCATCGACATCGACCAGTCCCCGATCGGGCGCACGCCGCGTTCCAACCCCGCCACCTATACGGGCCTGTTCGCGCCCATCCGTGACTGGTTCTCGGAGCTGCCCGAAAGCCGCGCGCGCGGCTACAAGGCCGGGCGCTTCAGCTTCAATGTGAAGGGCGGCCGCTGCGAGGCCTGCCAGGGCGACGGCGTCATCAAGATCGAGATGCACTTCCTGCCCGACGTCTACGTCACCTGCGACGTCTGCAAGG
>JBKJNV010000353.1:0-2876 GCA_046593435.1 Roseomonas sp. | reverse complement strand
GTGTGGCCAAGCTGCTGTTCCTGGGCTCGTCCTGCATCTACCCGCGCGAGGCGCCGCAGCCCATCGGGGAAGACAGTCTGCTCACCGGCCCGCTGGAGCCCACCAATGAATGGTATGCGGTGGCCAAGATCGCGGGCATCAAGCTGTGCCAGGCCTATCGGCGGCAATACGGGTGCGACTTCATCTCGGCCATGCCGTCCAACCTCTACGGCCCGAATGATTATTTCCACCCTGAGCGCAGCCACGTCATCCCCGGTCTGATGCGCCGCTTCCATGAGGCGACCGCGCGCGGCGATGCCTCCGTCGCCTGCTGGGGAACGGGGGTGCCGCGGCGCGAATTCCTCCATGTCGATGACCTGGCCGAGGCCTGCGTCTTCCTGCTGCGGCACTATTCGGACGCGCCGCACCTCAATGTCGGCACCAGCGCCGACATCTCCATCCGCGACCTGGCGGAGGCCATGGCGCGGGTGACGGGGTTCCAGGGCGAAATCGCGTGGGACCGGACCAAGCCGGACGGCACCATGCTCAAGCGCATGGACACCGCGCGGATCAACGCGCTCGGCTGGGCGCCCGCGATCGGCTTCGAACAGGGCCTCGCCGAGACCTACCGGTGGTTCCTGGACCAGCCCGCGCTGCGCGGCTGAGCCCTCCGGCCAGGGTCACAGCGCGGGGTTGAGCTGCGCCTCAAGCACATGCGCGGTCTGTGTGGCCAGTGCCACGACCACGACGCGTAACCCCTCCACCGGCCGCCCGTCCCGCGCCGCGACTTCCAACGCGAGCGCCTGCTCCGCGAGGCGGGGAGTGCCGAGGTTGCGGGCGGCGCCGAAGACGCGGTGGGCAATCTGGCGCAGCTGCGGCGCCGCTTCCGCCGCGTCCAGCACCGGGTCATCCAGCAGGGCGCGCACCTCATCGAGTTCGGCGCGAAACTCGCCGATGATGTCGCTCGCGACGGCAGCGCCAAGTTCCTTGCGCAGGGCATCGATCACGCGCCCGTCGAGCAGGGGGAGGCCGGCCGGGCCGCTGTCCCGCGGCGGGGCGGCGGCAGCGGGCGCGATGCGCAGACCGGCCAGCGCCCGCGCGAGCGCCTGGCGTTCGATGGGCTTGGCAAGATGG
Source organism: Roseomonas sp. (assembly GCA_046593435.1). Lineage (GTDB taxonomy): Bacteria > Pseudomonadota > Alphaproteobacteria > Acetobacterales > Acetobacteraceae > Plastoroseomonas. The sequence continues at coordinate 1,763 of JBKJNV010000353.1, read as the reverse complement.
TCATCCATGCCGGCGTCCCGACAGGCCGCGATCTGCTCCGGCAGGGCCGAGGCGGTCACGGCGAGAACGGGCACCTGCCCCATCGGTGCCGGCAGCGCGCGGATGCGCCGCGTGGCCTCAAGCCCGTCGATGTCCGGCATCTGGACATCCATCAGCACCGCGTCGATCCCCCCCGCGGCGACGCGCTCGATCGCCTGGACCGCGCCCGAGGCGGTCTCCACGATGTGGCCATCGGCGCGCAGCAGGGCGCGCGCGACCTCGCGGTTGGCGGCGATGTCGTCCACCACCAGCAGGTGCATGCGTGCGACCGCGGGGCGCGGTCCTGCGGGCAGCGCGGCTGCCGAGGGCGTCTCGGCATGGCGGAGCGGAATTTCGATCCAGAACACCGAGCCACCGCCTGGCGCACTGTCGCAGCCGATCCGCCCGCCCATCATCTCCGCAAGCCGGGCGGTGATGGCGAGGCCGAGGCCGGTACCCTCCACCGCCTCCGCCTCCGGGTCGCCGAGCTGGACGAAATCCCGGAACAGGTTTTGGCGCTGCTCGGGCGCGATCCCCGGCCCGGTGTCGCGCACCTCAAGGCGCATTTCGCCATCGGGCAGTGGCCGGACGGCGAGCGCCACCGCTCCGCCCACCGGGGTGAACTTCACCGCGTTCGACAACAGGTTCAACATCATCTGGCGCAGCCGCGTTGGGTCCACCATGACGCTGGCCGGAAGGCTCGCGTCGAATTCCATGCCCAGCGCGATGGTCTTGCGCGCGGCCTCGGGGCTCAGCAGCGCGACACAGCCTTCCAGCAGGCTCTGCAGCCGCACCGGGCGCAGCGCCAGCTCCATCCGCCCCGCCTCGATCTTGGACAGGTCGAGCAGGCTGTTGACCAGGGACAGCAGGTGCCCGCCGCCAGCGTGGATGATGCGCACCTGCTCGCGCTGGTCCGCGGCCAGGCGGGGATCGTCGAGCAGCACCTGCGCGAAGCCGAGGATGCCGTTCAGCGGCGTGCGCAGCTCATGCGACATGCGCGCGAGGAAGGCCATCCGTGCGGCACCCGCCGCCGCGGCCGTGTCGCGCGCGGCGGCGAGCTCCGCCATTGCGGTTTTAAGCGCGGTGATCTCGGTGCGGATACCGACGGTGCCGCCATCGGGCGTGCGGCGTTCGGTGATCAGCATCCAGCGTCCATCGGGCAGCAGGCGTTCCATCGGGGCCATGTCGCCCCGATGGAACTTCTTCGAAATGCGCACGAAGGCCTCGATGTCCGGGCCGGCCTGCGGATATTGTCCAAGCTTCGCACCCCCGCGCAGGATATCCTCGAAGGAGGCGCCGGGGATGATGAGTGGCGCGCTGACGCGATAGAAATCCTTGTAGCGGCTGTTGCACGCGATGAGCCGATCCTGCGCGTCGAACATCACGAACCCATCCGACATGGATTCGAGCGCGTTTTCCAGCGTGCGCCGCGCCCGCGCCCTTTCGCCCTCGGCGCGCTCGCGGGTTCGCTGGGCGATGAACAGCGCTGTCGCGATAGCCATCAGCAGCGCGGCGAAGGCACCGGAGACCAGCCAGGCACGGCGGCGGTCCCGGTGCCAGTCGGCCATTGCCGCATCGACGTAGAGCGTCGTTGTGACCAGCAGCGCCGGGTACAGCGTCGGGCGCACCGCCACGAAGACATCCCCGCCATCGAAGCGGGAGGGCAGCACGGCAATGCCGCGCTCCACACCGCCCCAGGCGCGCGCATCCTGCGGAAGATCGCGCCCGATCCGCGCCTCGTCCGG
>JBKJNV010000245.1:0-9272 GCA_046593435.1 Roseomonas sp. | reverse complement strand
CCTGGTGACGCATGATCTGCGCGAGGCGGTGTACCTGGCCGACCGCGTGCTGTGCATGTCGGCGCGGCCCGGGCGCATCATCGCGGAGACGGTGATCCCCTTCCCCCGCACGCGCGATCTCGCGCTGACCTATACGCCGGAATTCCAGGCGCTGGTCGCCGGGCTGCGCGGGCAGATCGACGCGGCACGCAAGCAGCCGGGGATGGCCGATGCCGCTTGAAGCGCCCCACCCCAAGGACCGCGCCGCGGCGCTGATCGCGGCCGCGCGGCGGCGCCGTCGCCTTCAGGCCTGGCTGCCCTGGCTGGTCATGATCGGCATGTTCGCCTTCTGGGAAGCGGGGGTGCGCGCCTTCGACGTGGCGGAATTCATCCTGCCCGCGCCATCGGCCATCGCGGCGAGCATGGTGAAGTGGTGGAACCCGATCCTGCAGAATGCCTGGGCGACGCTGGTGACGACGACCATCGGCTTTGCGCTGGCCATCGTGTTCGGCCTGGCCCTCGGTGTGGCCATCGGCAGTTCGACGCTGCTGTATCACGGGCTGTATCCGCTGCTGATTGCGTTCAACTCGGTGCCCAAGGTCGCGGTGGTCCCGGTGCTGGTGATCTGGTTCGGGGCCGGGGCGATACCCGCGATCATCACCGCCTTCCTGATCAGCTTCTTCCCCATCGTGGTGAATGTCGCGACCGGGATCGCGACGGTGGAGCCGGAATTGCGCGACGTGTTGCGCGCGCTGGGGGCCAAGCCGTCGGACATCATTCGCAAGGTCGGGTTGCCGCGCGCGATGCCGTATTTCTTTGCCTCGCTGAAGATCGCGATCACGGTGGCTTTCGTGGGCTCGATCATCGCGGAGACGGTTGCCTCCAATGACGGCATCGGCAAGCTGATGATCGTGGCGTCGTCGCGCTTCGACGTCCCACTCGTCTTCGCGGGGCTGATCGTGACGGGCATCATGGGGGTGGGGATGTATGCGATTGCGGCGGCGATCGAGACGCGCACCACGGGCTGGGCGATGCGCGGGCAGATGGACCCGATGACCAGCGCGTCGGGGGGGTAGACAGCAGGGGGGCGGGATCTCAGCCCGGGATCACCGGTGCCGCCACCGGCGTCAGCGCCCGGCCTTCGCCCAGCGCCCAGAGCGCGATTTCGTCGCGGCGTGCGAACCACACGCCAGGCTGCCGCTTCGCCCAATCGAGGAAGCGTTCCACCGAGGCCGAGATCGCCGGCCGGCCGGCCACGAAGTCATGCAGCGGCACGCTCATCATGCGCCGGCGGACCGCACCTTCGGCATGCAGCACCTCGAATTCCTGGCGCAGCATCTGTTCGTAATCGGCCAGGCCCCGCATCTGCAGGCGGAAGAAATTAAGGTCGTTCACGTGGCCCATATACGGCACCCGGCAGAACGGCGCGCCGCCGGGCAGGATCTCGATCCAGGGTTCGTCGCGGGAGACATCGTCGATCGTGTAGATCAGGCCGAGTTCGTGCAGCAGGCGGTTGGTGTTGACGCTGCCGCGCAGGCCCTGGGCATTGAAGCCGCGCGGCCACAGCCCGGTCGCCGCCTGCAAGGCCGCAAAACCCTGCTGGAGGAAGGCGCGCTCGGCCTCCGGTGCCAGGTGGTATTGCGGCGCGTGGCGGATGGCCCGGCCGCCCGCCTCATGCCCGCGCGCCACGATCTCGCGCGCGAGCGCCGGATAGCGCTGCACGCTCTCCCCGATCATGTAGGAGGAGGCGCGCACGCCCTGCCGCGCAAAGACGCCGAGCAATCGGTCCACCCCTTCCAGCGCGCCATAGGTGCGGTTGGAAATCTCGGGCAGGTTGAGGAATTGGCGCGACGCCTCGGGCGTGCCCGGCGGGCCGGGCGTGAAGGCGGCCGGCTGCCCGCCATCGGCCTCCACCATCAGGCACACGGCGACCGCGAGCCGCGCGCCGCCGGGCCAGAAGGCGCTGACCGGCTGGGCGCGAGCCACCGCCGGCATCGCCAGGGCCGCCCCCAGCACCATCCGCCGCCCGATCACCGCCATGCCTGGCCCTCCGTTTTCACGGCCACTACAGCAAGCCGGCCGCGGGCGCGCAATCGCGCGGGCTGGCGCCGCTGGCCAGGCCGCGCGAGTATGACCCGATGCAGGACAACCCCACGACGCCCATCCGCCTGGGGATGTTCACCCCGTCATCGAACACCGTGCTGGAGCCGGAGACGGCGCGGCTGCTGGCTGACACACCGCAGATCACCGCGCATTTCCAGCGGCTGCGGGTGTTGCAGATCGGGCTGGACCCCGCACTTTCGGCGCAGTTCGACACCGGGCCGATGGTGGCCGCGGCCGAGCTTCTGGCCGATGCGAAGGTGCATGCGCTGTGCTGGAACGGCACGTCGGGCGCCTGGCTCGGCCTTGGCGCGGACCGGGCGATCTGTGCGGCCGCCACGGCGGCGACTGGCCTGCCCTGCACCACCGCGACACTCGCGCTGCATGACGCGCTCGGGCTGCTGGGCGCGCGCCGTGTTGCGCTCGTCACGCCCTACGTCGCGGAGATCCAGGAGGCGATCATAGCGAATTTCGGTGCCCTTGGCATCGAGACGGTCGCCGAGCGGCACCTCGAAGACCCCGGCAATTACAGCTTCGCCGAGCATACCGCCGCGCGCGTGGACGGGCTGGTGCGTGAGGTCGCGGTTGAGCGGCCCGACGCCATCATCATCCATTGCACCAATTTCCGCGGCACGCCCGGTGCGGCCCGGATCGAGGCGGAGACCGGCATTGCGGTGCTCGATTCCATCGCAGTCTCGCTCTGGGGGGCGTTGCGCGCGGCGGGTGCGCCTACGGCACCGCTGGCCCGACACGGCCGCCTCTTCACCCTGTAGGCGTTTTCGTCCCAGACTGTACTCCGAGGCCCGGAGCAACCGGCCCGCCCAGGAGGGATACGCCCATGCTGCGCCACGCGCTGATCGCCGCCATCGCGTTGATGCCCATCGCCACGGACCTGCATGCGCAGGCCTTCCCATCGCGCACCATCACCATCGTGGTCGCCGGTGCGGCGGGCGGGCCGTCGGATACCATCACCCGCATCACGGCCGAGGCGCTGGGGCGGCACCTGAACCATACCGTGGTGGTCGAGGCGATCGGCGGCAGCACGCCGGGACCGCTGCGCGTCTCCCAGGCGCGGCCCGACGGGCATACGCTGCTGATCAACAATATCGGCATGTCCGCCTCGGTAACGCTGTATCGCCGCCTGCCCTATGACCCGCTGACCAGCTTCGCGCCGCTCGGCCTGGTGTCGGATGCGGCGATGACGGTGATCACGCGCCCGGATTTTCCTGCCCAGGACATGCGCGGCGTGATGGCGGTGCTGACCGCGCGCGGCGATGCGCTGAATTTCGGCACGGCGGGGCTGGGTTCGGCCGCCAACCTGTGCGCGCTGCTGGTCCAGGGTGCAGCGGGTGCGAAGGCCACCATCGTGGGCTTCCGCGGCACCGCGCCCGCGATTGCGGAGCTGATGGCCGGGCGGCTGGACCTGATGTGCGACCAGGCGACGAACACGGTGCCCTTCATCCGCGATGGCCGGGTGCGCGCGGTTGCGGTCAGCAGCACAGCGCGCCTGGAGGGGCTGCCCTCTATCCCCACCACCGCGGAGGCCGGCTTCCCCTCGATCGCGATGTCCACCTGGCACGGGCTCTATGCGCCCGCAGGGACGCCCGAGCCGATCCAGGAGCGGCTCTCGGCCGCGCTGCGGGCGGCCTTGGCGGACCCTGCCCTGCGCCGCCGCTTCGCCGACCTGCTGACCGAACCGGCGACGGAGGAGCGCGCCTCCATCGCCTTCCACCGCCGTTTTCTCGCTGAGGAGGTGGCACGCTGGCGGCCGATCATCGAGGCTGCGGGCGCCTTCGCGGATTGAGGCGCGGATCGGGCCAAGGGTCATCGTCTTGACCCTTGGTGCCGGCGCGGTGACGCCCCATTCTGGGGGCATGAAGCTGCTCCTCCGCATCCTCGGCTACTGCGTGCTGGCCCTTGCGCTGCTTGTCCCGGTGGTGATCGGCGCAGCACTCGTCCTGGTCTGGTGGACGCTGCCGGCGGAGCACGCGCAAGCGCGCATCCCCATGCTCGACGGGCCCGTGGCGATCACGCTCGACAGCCACGGCATCCCGCTGATCCGCGCGACGAGCGAGGCCGATGGGCACCGCGCCATGGGCTGGCTGCACGCGCGCGACCGTCTGTTCCAGATGGAGATGATGCGCCGGGGTGCGACGGGGCGGCTGTCCGAGATCGCCGGTGCGGCGACGCTGCGTTCGGACCGCTTCACCCGCCTGCTTGGCCTTGCGCAGCGCGCCGAGGCGGATTTCGCGACCCTGCCGGAGCAGACCCAGGCGGCGCTGACCCAGTACGCCGAGGGCGTGAATGCCTGGATCGCGGCGCATGGACGGTTCTCGGCGCCGGAATTCCTCATCCTCGGCGCGCCCGAGCCCTGGCGGCCCGCCGATGGCCTGCTCTGGGCCAAGGTGATGGGGCTGTGGCTGTCGGGCAATTGGCGCGAGGAGATGGAGCGAATGCGCCTCGCCGGCCGCCTGCCGCCCGAGCGCCTGGCTGAGCTGTGGCCGCGCGACACCACTGCGAACCGCCCGGACGCATTGCCGCAGCGCGCGGCCCTGCCGGGGATCGAGCGGCTCGCCGCGCAGGTGCCGGTCTTCGGCATCGACGCGCCTGTCCCGTCCTCGGCATCCAATGCCTGGGTGGTGGCGGGGGGGCGCGCGGCGGGCGGGGCGCCGATGCTGGCGTCAGACCCGCACCTTGCCTTCGGCGCGCCGGTGCTGTGGTACCTCGCGCGGGTGGAGTTGCCAGGCGGGCGCTTCCTCGCGGGGGCGACGGCGCCGGGGGTGCCGTTCATCGTGATCGGGCGCAACCGCGACCTCGCCTGGGGTTTTACGACCACCCATTCCGACACGCAGGACCTGGTTTTGGAGCGCGCCGTCGGCGACGGCTACGCGACGCCACAGGGGCCGCGCGCCTTTGCCACGCGCACCGAGACCATCGGCATCCGCGGCGGGGCGAGCGAAACGCTGACCGTGCGTGAGACACGGCATGGGCCGGTGCTGAGCGACCTTGACCCCGCCCCTCCGGCCGATGGGCTGATGCTGGCGCTTGCCTTCGCCAACCTCGCCCCCGGCGATACCGGGGCGGCGGGGCTGCACGCGCTGAACCGTGGCGAGAGCCTCGCGGATGCGCGGGCGGCGGCGGCCCTGATCACCTCGCCCCCGCAGAACATGATGGTGGCGACGCGGAGCGGCGAGATCGCGATGTACCTGACCGGGCGCACCCCGATCCGCCGCGCGGGCGACGGCACCACGCCCTTCGAGGGCTGGAACCCGGCCCAGGGCTGGTCTGGCTTCGTGCCCTTCGATGCCATGCCGCATGTGGAAAACCCGGCCTCCGGCTTTCTGGCCAATGCCAATAACCGCCCCGCACCGGCGGAGCATCCGGTCTTCCTGGGCGCGAGCTTCCCCGGCGGCTGGCGCTTCCAGCGCGCCATGGCGCTGCTCGATGAGCGGCCCCGGCACAGCAGCGCCGATTTCGCGGCGATGCAGGTGGACACGCTGTCGCTGTTTGCGCGCTCCATTCTCCCGGCGCTCGCCGCCATGCCGCGGCCCGAGGGTGCGACGGGCGCGGCACTCGACCTGCTGCTGGCCTGGGATGGCAAGGCGAGTGCCGCGCTGCCGCAACCGCTGATCTTCAATGCCTTCATGGACCGCTTCGGCCGCGCGGTGATGCGCGCGGGCGGCCTGCCGGAGAACGCCCACGCGCCGGGGCAGGAATTCCTCGCCCGTGTGCTGGATGGCAGCCTGGCGCATTGGTGCGGCGCCTCGGGCTGCGGGCCGCTGGCGGCGGCGGCGCTGGGCGAGGCGGTGCGCGCCATCACCACCGAGCAGGGTCCGGACCCCGCGGCCTGGCGGTGGGGGACGGCGCATGTCGCGCGGTTCGAGCACCCGCTGCTGCGCTTCATCCCCGCACTTGCCGCACTCACGCGCATGGAGGTGTCCGCCTCGGGTGACGGGGACACGCTGCTGCGGGCGGGGTTTCGCGGCGGCGACTTCACCGCCATCCATGGCGCGGGGCTGCGCGCGGTGTTCGACCTGGCGGACCCGGACGGCACGCTGGCGGTGATTGCCACGGGGCAGTCCGGGCACCCGATGAGCCGGCACTGGCGGGATTTGCTGCCCGCCTGGCGGGATGGGTTGGTGCTGCGGCTGGATGGGCGCGGGACGGGCGGGGGGAGTGTGGGGCTGCGGCGGTAAGAAAGGCCGGGGAAAGGAATTTCCCCGGACCCCATTCTTTCATTTTTGTCTGGGGATGCGCGTGGCGGGCGGGCTTGTGCTCAATCGATCCGGCCGATCCGCTGCACCACCCCCGCCAGGCGCTCGGCATCGGCCTGGGCGAAGCGGGCGAAGGCGTCGCCCTCGCGGAAGTCGATCGCGCTGCCCGCCGCGGTCAGGGCGCGCACCACCTCGGGGTCCTGGACGGCAGCGGCGAAGCCGGCGCGCAGCCGCGCGGCGATGGGCTCAGGCGTCGCGGCCGGGGCATAGGCACCGCACCAGATATAGTACTCCACACCGGCAAACCCCTTCGAGAGCAGCGTCGGTACCTGCTCGAACCCGGCGATGGGGTTGGCACCCCAACTCGCCAGCACGCGGAGCCTGCCATCCCTGACGTGCGGGGCAATGGGCCCGGGGCCGGAGGCGAGCGCCTGCACCTGGCCGCCCAGAAGCGCGGTCAGGGCCGGGCCGCCACCCTGGAAGGGCACGTGCAGAAGTTCCACCCCGGCCGCTGCGGCCAGCATCGCCATCGGCAGATGCAGCGCCGAATAATTGCCCGAGGAGGAATACGGGATGGCACCCGGCCGGCGTCGCGCATCGGCCAGGAAATCCTCCAGATTCTGCCACGGGCTCGCGGCCGGCACCGCGAGCAGCACCGGGTCCGACGTGATGAGCGCGAGCGGCTTCATCTGGTCGAGCGTATAGGCCGGCGCGCGGTTGAACAGCCGCGCCGCCTCGGGCAGCACCACCACGGAGGACAGCGCCATCAGCACCGTCAGCCCATCGGGCGCGGCGCGCGCGACGGAGGCATTGCCGATTTCGCCGGACGCACCGGGGCGGTTTTGAACCGGGACCGCGACGCGCCACTGCCGCTCCAGCGAAGCCGCCACCGGGCGCGCGACCACATCGGCCTGCCCGCCTGGCGGGAAGGCCACGATCATGGTGACGGGGCGGGAGGGGAAGCCTTCCTGCGCAGAGGCGGGGGCCTGCGCGAGCGACGGGCCGGCGGCGAGCGCGAGCGGGGCGGCCAGGATATGCCTGCGGGTTGTCATGCGACGGGGTTCTCCAAGGTGCCGATGCCGGTGATCTCGATGCGCACGACGTCGCCCTTCGCAAGGAAGCGCGGCGGGGTGAAGCCGATGCCCACCCCGGCCGGCGTGCCGGTGGCGATGACGTCGCCAGGCTCGAGCGTGATGGCGGCCGAGATGGCGGCAATCAGGGTCGGGATGTCAAAGATGAGGTCCGCCACCGCGGCGTGCTGGCGGCGTTCGCCATTGACCCAGGTGGTCACCATAAGCGCGCCGGGGTCGGGCACCTCGTCGGCGGTGAGGATGGCAGGGCCCATCGGGCAAAAACTGTCCAGGCCCTTGCCCAGGATCCATTGGCTGTGGCGCTTCTGCAGGTGCCGCGCGGTCACGTCGTTGATGATGGTGTAGCCGAACACGTGGCGCATCGCGTCGGCATGGGCGATGCCCCGGCCCCCCTGCCCGATCACCACGGCCAGTTCGCCCTCGTAATCCAACCCACCCGTCGGATCGAGCTCGCCCAGGATCGGCTCGCCCTGCGCGATGATCGCGGTGTGCGGCTTGGAGAACACCACGGGAAAAGGCGGGACCACGTCCTTCGCGCCGCCATCGAAGCCCGAACCGGCGAACTCCTTCGCATGCTCGTGGTAGTTCTTGCCCACGCAGAACACGTTCTTCGGGGGGCGCGGGATCGGCGCCATCAGGATCGCGTCCGGGACCACCGGTGCCTTCGCGGCCGCGGCGCGGGCGCGCTCCAGCATGGCGGCCCCACCGCCGATCAATGCGGGCATGTTGTCCCAGGAGACGGCCGGGTCGGCGGCGGCGAGGTCGAGCACGGCGCCCTGAGCATCGAGCGCGCCGATGTGTTCGCCGAGAAAGCCGGGGCGCTTGTAGGTGACGAGACGCATGGCGAGACCTCACAAAAAAGACCGAAAGCGCCGGGGAAAGGAATTTCCCCGGACCCCATTTTTTTATTTTTATTCCTTGGCGCTGACCATGGGAGGGGCCGGCAGGGTGACGGCGCGCTCGATGACGCGGGCGGCGCGCAGGACCAGGTCGTCGCGGTACAAGGCCGCGGCCAACTGCACTGAGCGGGGGAGGCCGGCATCGTCGAGGCCGACCGGGACGGCGATTGCGGGCTGGCGGGTGAGGTTGAAAGCGAAGGTCCACGGAGCCCAGGCACGCCACAGCGCCTCGCGCGGGTCCGCCACAGGGCCGCCAATAGGCAGGGCGGCGGTCGGGGTGGCGGCCGTCAGCACCAGGTCGTAACGCTCATGGAAACGCGCCATGGCGTGCGCTGCCTCGATGCGCAGCGCATCGGCGGCAAGGAACTCCACCGCCGACATGCCCGCCTCGCGCTCGGCCACATCCAGCATGCCGGCATCGAGCAGGGCGTGCTGCGCGGGCGGGATGCCGGCCACCACCTTTGCCAGGGCCACGCCCCAGACGCGGCCGAAAATCGCGCGCGTGTCCGGCAGGCCAGGGTCGGCCTCCTCCACCGTCGCGCCGGCATCGCGCAGGATGCGCACCGCCAAGGCGAGGCTCGCCTCGCCCTCCGCATCCAAGGGCGGATCGAAGCCCATCCGCCGCACAAGCGCCACGCGCATGCCGCGCACGCCATCCTCGATCCCCAGCCGCCAATCCCGCGCATCATCGGGCAGGCAAAAGGGGTCGCGCGCGTCGAAGCGCGCCATGGTGTTGAGCATCAGCGCGGCATCGCGTACGCCGCGCGTCATCGGGCCCGCGCAGGCGACGTTGGCGAAGGCACCCAGCGGCCATTGCGGGACGCGGCCAAAACTCGGCTTCAGGCCGACCAGGCCGCACCAGGCGGCAGGGATGCGCACCGAGCCCCCCGCATCGGTGCCCACATGCAAGGGGCCGAAGCCGGCCGCGCCCGCGGCACCCGCCCCGGATGAACTTCCCCCCGGCGTGCGCTCGCGATCCCAGGGGTTGC
>JBKJNV010000204.1:0-9631 GCA_046593435.1 Roseomonas sp. | reverse complement strand
GGGAGGGCAGGTTTGGCCGTTGGCCTGTGAACCCGTGGCGGAGAGAGGGCGGCGGGGCGCGTTTGCCCGTGGCAAGGTCGGCCCGGCCGCCCTCTCTCCGCGACGGGTCCGCGCAGCGAAAACAACCCAACCCCACCTTTCCAGACTCAGAGCCAACACATGGAGGTCGAGGATCGACACGATCCTCGCGGGTCCAGGGCAGAGCCCTGGCCTTGCTCTCTGCTGCCTCACCCTCCGCTCGCGCCGCGGGCGCCGAAGCCGCCGCGGGAGACGGCGGCGGTGCTTGCGCCGCGGTTGGTGAGGCTGGATGCCTGGGCTGCGGAGCGCCCGTAGTACCAGGAGCCGATGTAGCCGCTGCTGCTGCTGCGGGCCTGGGAGCGCGCGCAGATTTGGGCGGCGTCCGGGCGTTGTGCGGCGGTGGCTTCGCGGCATTCGCGTTGGCGCGTGGATTCCCCGCATCCGGCGAGGATGATCCCGCCGCCGAGCAGCACCAGGGTGATGGAGCGACTGCGCTTCATATCGTGATGTTAACGGGTGTTGCGTTGACGCGAAAGCCTTGTCGCACCAGCCTGGGGGCAGGAGATTTCGCCCATGCCAGCCCCTGCCGATGTGCTTGAAGATGCCCCGGGCGCTGCCCGGCGGGATGCCCGGATTCTGGGGCTCATCGGGACGGGGCATTTCCTGTCGCATTTCTACATGCTCTGCCTCGCGCCGTTGTTTCCGGTGTGGCGGGACGAGTTCGATGTCAGCTATGGCGCGCTGGGCCTCATTATCGCGCTAATGAGTGCGACGACGGCGGTGTTGCAGACGCCGGTGGGCTTCTGGGTGGACCGGTATGGGGCGCGGCCGTTTTTGGTTTGCGGCACGCTGTTGATGGCGCTGTCGATCTCGGCGATGGCGTTCGCGCCGGGGTATTGGGCGCTGCTGGTGCTGGCGGTCATCTCGGGCATCGGCAACAGCGTCATTCATCCGGCGGATTACGCCATTCTCGCGGGATCTGTGCGGCCCTCCTTCATGGGCCGCGCGTTTTCCATTCACACCTTCTCCGGCAATCTCGGCTTCATGATGGCCCCGATCGCCATCGGCCTGCTCAGCAGCGTGCTGGATTGGCGTGGGTCGCTGCTGCTGGTGGGGTTGGCGGGGCTGCCGGTGGTCGCCGCCATCCTGTGGCAGTCCAGCGTGCTGCGCGAGCAGGTGCGGCCGCGCCAGGCGGCGGGGATGGGGGGGCGGGAGTTGCTGCTCTCGCGGCCGATGTTGCTGTTTTTTGGCTTCTTCATGCTCTCGGCGATGGCCGGGGCGGGCGTGCAAGCCTTCATCGTGACGGTGATGGCGGAGTTGTGGGATTTGCCGGTGGCACTGGGGGGGCTGGTGCTGACCGGGTACATGGCGGGTGCGACGGGCGGAACGCTGGTGGGCGGCTGGCTTGTGGATGCGACGAAGCGGAACCTCATCGGCATGGTCACGCTGCTCACCTTGGGTTCGATGGCGATGCTGCTGGCATTGGGCCTGGTGGCGATGCCGGCCTGGCTCGCGATGGGGGTGGCGCTGGCGGGTGGGCTTGCGCTGGGCACCTCGCGCACGCCGCGGGATGTGATGCTGAAGGATGCCTGCCCACCGGGGGAGGTGGGCAAGGTGTTCGGCTTCGTCTCGGCCGGGCTGCCGCTGGGGGGTGCGATCATGCCGGTCCCACTCGGGCTGCTGATCGATGCGGGCTATCCGGTGCTGGTGCTGCCGGTGGTGGCCGGCGTGCTGGGGCTTTCGCTGCTGTGTGCCGGCGGCGCGCAAGCGTCGCGCGCGGCAAAGGTGCAGGCGGCGGAATAGGGGCGGTGATGCGGCAGGGAGCGCCTTAGCGTGCTGGGGGCCGAGGCCGCCATTGCGGCGCTGTCGCTGGCCGGTGTCGCGGTGCTGGCCGCGGCCGGTGCGCTGACTGCCTCGCGCAAGCAGATGGACCCGGTGGGGTTCGTGCTGATCGCGGCACTGGCGGCCTTTGGTGGCGGGACGACGCGCGACGTGCTGCTCGGCGTGCCGGTGTTCTGGCTGCGCATGCCGGAACTTGTCGCACTCGCGGCGGGCGTGGCGGTGGGGGTCTTTTTCACCGCGCATTTGGCCGAGCGCCGCTTCGTCTGGCTGCTGTGGGCGGATGCGCTGGGCCTGGGCATCTTCGCGGTGCTGGGGGCGGAGGCGGCGCTGGGGCAGGGGGCCAGCCCTTGGGCGGCGATCCTGCTGGGCGTCATCACCGCGAGCTTCGGGGGCGTGATCCGCGATGTGGTCTGCGGCGAGATTCCGCTGATCCTGCGGCGGGAGATCTACGCGACCGCGGCGGCATTCGGGGCGGCCGCTTTCGTGGTGTTGCATGGGTTGGGGGTGGAGCGGGTGACGGCCTTGGGCATCGGTGCGGGGCTGGGCTTTGCCCTGCGCGCGGCGGCGATTCTGCGTGGCTGGTCGCTGCCCACTTACCGCGCGAGACCGGGGCGCGATTACCCCGAAAAGTAAGAAATTCCGAAATTCAGGTTGCGCGCTTCCAGGCAAGCCATTGATGGCATTGGCCTCCTTGCCTGAATGTCAGCATTTCGGCTTTTCGGCGGCCCGGCGAGGGATGCATGCTTTCGGACAAATCCCGACCGCCTGCCCGCGATCTTATTCGTCGCGCCGGGCGGGGTGGCTTGACCGCTGCGCCCGCGCATGCGGCGCTGTGCCACCTATGTCGCAGAGCCATCTCGCCATTGTCCTGATCCTGCTGTGCAATGCGCTGTACGCGGCCGGGTATGCGCTCGCGCGGGTGCTGGCCGACAGCCTGGACCCGCTGCAGATCACCTTCCTGCGCTACGCGCTGGTGCTGGGTGCTGCCTTCACCCTGACCCTGCCGCGGCGTGACCGTGTCAGCATCTGGGCGCGCACGCTGTCGCCACGGCGGCCCTGGGCGCAGCGCTGGGCGGCGGTGATGCTGGTCGTCTCCACCGCGGTGGCCGTGTGGGGTTATGCGCTGGTGCCGGTGACGGAGGCGGCCGCGCTGGGGTTCACCGCCCCCATCCTCGCGGTCGCGATGGGGATGGTGCTGCTGCGCGAACGGGTGAGTGCGGCGCGCTGGGTCGCGGTGTTTTGCGGCTTCGCGGGCATGCTGCTGGTGCTGCGGCCGGATGGCGCGCTGTTCCGCTGGGCGGCGGCGGTCCCCGTTGTGGCTGCGCTGCTGTACGCGCTGTACCAGGTGATGGCGCGCGACATTCGCGACGTGGCGGACACCATCGGCATGACGGTGCAGGGTGGGCTGGTGGGCACGGTGCTGCTCGCGCCCCTGGCCGCGCTGGTGTGGCGGATGCCGGATGCGGCGACGGCCGCGCTTGTGGTGGTGTTCGTCGCGGCGCAGACGGGCGGGCTGCTCGCGCTGGGGGCGGCGGTGCGGCGGGCGGAGATCTCGGCGCTGGCACCTTGGCATTACTCGCGGCTGTTCTTCGCGCTCGCGATGGATGCGGCGCTGTTCGGGCGCATGCCCGATGGGCTGGCGCTGGCGGGTTGTGGCCTGATCGCGGCGGGCGGGCTGCTGCTGTTGCGGCGCGACGAAGCCCCGTCTGGCGGAACGCCGGGCCGGGCCGATATGGACGTGCGACGGGTGGAGTGACGGGCGTGCGGTGGGATGTGCGGGCGCATCGGTGGCTGGGGCTGCTGTTGGGCGGATGGTTCGCCTTCGCCGGGCTGACCGGCGCCGTGCTGGTGTTCTGGCAGCCCATCGAGGATCTGGAATTCGCCCAAGCCCCGCCGGCCATCGGTCCGGCGCTGCCGCTGGAGGCGCTGGTCGCCGCCGCACTGGCCCGTCACCCCGGGGGCGACGCGTCCCGCATCTTCCTCCCCGAGCGCCCCGGAGAGGTGCCGCGGGTCGAGATCCTGCGTGCCGGGGGTGGGCGCATTTCGGTGCATGTGGACCCGGTGAGCGGGGCGGTGCTGAGCGAGCGCGTCTGGGGCGGGGCCGCGATCCATTGGCTGTATGACCTGCACAGCGGCGGCATCCTCGGGCGTGGCGGCGTGGTGGCAGTGGGCGTCGTGGGCGTGGCGCTGGCCACGCTCGCGCTGCTCGGGCTGGTGCTTTGGGCGCGCTACGCCTGGCGGCCGCTGCGCGAGGCGATCTGGCCGCGCGGCGGGCTGCGCGGGCTGCGCCGGCTGCGCAACCTCCATCGCCCGGCGGGGCTGTGGCTGGGGCTGCCGCTGGTGCTCGCGGTTGCGACCGGCTTCGGCCTCGCCTTTCCCGAAGTGGTGCGGGAGCTGATGCCGCCCTTGCTGGAGGCCGAGGCGCCGGCGCGCCGTGTTTCCGGCAGTGGCAAGCCCATGACGTTGGCCGAGGCGATGGCGGCCGTCGAGGCGGCGATGCCGGGCTGGCGCGGCGCCTGGATCGAATTGCCCGAACCGGGCGGCGGACCCGATGCGGTGGTGCGCATCCGCCCGGCCGATCCGCGGCGGATTGACGGCATTGCGCAGGTCTTCATCGCACTCGACACCGGGGAGATGAAGGTGACCCCGGTCGCTCCGGTGGAGCGGCTGCGCGCCTGGATCATGGCGCTGCACAATGGCCATGCCTTCGGGCTGGGGCACCAACTGGCGATCATCCTGCTCGGCCTCACGCCCGTGCTGCTGTTCGTGACTGGCTTCCTGGCGTGGCGGCGGCGTTCAGCGCCTGCCCGCCAGCAAGCCGTCGAGCGTGACCGCCGCCAGCGCGGCGAGCGCGACAACCAGCCCGACACCGCCCGCGAGCCAGCGACGCCAGCCTGAAACCCGCCCCCCCCAGGCGAGCGCGGCGCCGAGCATCGCGGCCAGGCCGGCCCCGACCAGGAAGGGCCAGGCCGGGATGATGATGGCGATGTCGCTCATCGCGGCACGCTTGGCTGGCGGACATCTTGTCGCGCCGCACATCGTCTGCGCGGCGCGACGCGGGCAGGCTTCCTGGCCGGCGGCTACCAGCCGCATAGCCGCCGGCCGGTCTGGTTGTGCGCCAGCAAGTCCGCAGCGGTCGCCGGCGTGAGGCTGTCATCGGCGCTGACCAGGATGGGGCGCCAGGGGCCGCAGGGGTCAATCCCGCCGCCGCCAGTCGCGCAGGAGGTCAGCGGCAGGGTCAGGGCGAGCAGCCACAGCACGGTCCACCGCATCGCGGGTCCTCCGGTTCGTAAGGTCATGATCGAGTGCGTCGCGCCGTGCCGCATCGCGCGCCTGGGCTGCGCCGCGCAGCCAGGCCCACCCCAGCGCGGCGAGCACCGCGCCGGCCGCGGCGACATAGCCCCAGATGCGGGACCACAGGCCGGCGAGGAGGCCCGTCACGCCAGCCCCCGGCGTTTGGTGAGCACGAAGGCGACGGCGACCGCGGCCACCGCGAGCACGAGCGCCACGCCCAGCCATTGCGGCAGCCCGCCGAGCGCAGTCAGCGCGGGGGCGGCGGTGGCGGCCGCGGCGGCGGCGCCGCCCACGGTGATGGCGCCCTGCCCGGTGCCGGTTGTCGCGGCCTCGGCCAGCGTGGCGACGGGGCGGCGGATGCCGGCGCGGCGCAGCCCCTCATCCACCACGGCGGCGGGGTAGGGGTTGCCGCCGAGCTCATGGACGATGATCGCCATGACCAGGGGGCGCAGATGGGCGTGGGTGTGCAGGTCCAGGCGCTGTTCGGGCGCGAAGCCGGTGGCCCTGGCTACGGCGGCGATGTAGGCGCCAGTGTTGTTCTCCGACCCCGGCGCCCAGCGGTGCAGGATGCCCGCGATGGTGTCGAGCCGATGGCGGTCCTGGTAGCGGACCAGCAGGGTGGCGAGCGCGCGGACGCCGTATTCATGGCTTTCGAAGACGGCGAAGCGGCCATTGGGACCATCTTCCTTGCCGACTTGCCCCTGCCAGGGGTTGTTCGGTGACCAGTCGATATTGCCGGGGTTGCGGTTGCGATAGCCGCGGGAGGATTTGGGGTCGGGCATGGGTCCGGGATTCCTCGTGAGGATGCCGGATTATTATCCTTTAAAACGTTTGATGTCAATAAAATCCTATTGTGATCGCCTGCCCTAACGGAGCCCAAATCTCACTGCCGCGAACGCAATCCCGATGAAGCTGGCACCCCCGATAAGTACCTGCCAGACGTTCGGGATCTGGGAGACGCGGCCCTTGAGTTCGCCGACATCCTTCTCGATGCCGCGAAGGCGTTCATCCATGCTGCGCAACGTGATGTCGATCCGCCCGAGCGTGGCGCGAATCTCGCGAGTTTCGACTTCCAGAGTGGCGACGCGGCTGTCCAGCATGCCTCCATCATCGGAACCACCGCCGCCATTTGCAAGGCGCCCGCGCTCCCGAAGGCGCCGCAGAAGAGCATCATCGGGTTCAGGCATCTGGCGTGATCATCCGGGAGGCAAGATGTTGGAGCTCACCAAAGGTGCGGGAAAGAGCAGAGTCCAGACTTGCTGAAGTGGCCAGGAAAGCGTTGTGCCTCTCGCGCCAGCCACCAGGATTGTCATCGCGTTGCAGGAGCGCCCCTTGAAGTGTCAACTTCTGAAGCTCTCGGACCATGGCGTGCAGTTCCATGACCTGAACGACAAGCTCCACCACTGCTTCTCTGACAGTAGGTGGCTGATCCATCATCGGCTGATCGTTCATGCCTTCGCAGCTTGCCCGATCAAGCCACTCGCCCGCAACATCTCAGCGATCTGCACCACGTTCAGCGCGCCGCCCTTGCGCAGGTTGTCGGCCGCGCACCAGAAGGCCAGCCCGTGCGGCACAGACGCATCCTTGCGCAGGCGGGAAACATAGACGCTGTCCTCGCCGGCGGTCTCGGCGGGCGTGGTGTAGCCGCCATCCTCGCGGGTATCGAGCAACGTCACCCCCGGTGCGGCGCGCCAGGCGGCCCGCGCCTCGGCCTCCGTCACCGCCCCCTCGAACTCCACGTGCACGGCAATTCCGGTGCCGATGAACACCGGCACGCGGACGCAGGTCGCCATCACGGCGATGTCGGGGTCCAGGATCTTGCGCGTCTCCTGCGCCATGGCGGTCTCGGTCACGGTCGCGCCGTCAGACGCGATGGTGTCGGTCTGGGGGATGCAGTTGAAGGCGATCTGCTTGGGGAAGTGCTCGGGCGGGGGCATTTCGTTCACGAACATGGCCCGCGTCTGCGACCACAGCTCGTCCATGGCCTCCTTCCCGGCCTCGGAGACGCATTGGTAGGTGGCGGCCGAGATGCGGCGGATGCGCGACAGCGCGTGCAGCGGCTTGAGTGCCATCAGCATCGGGATGACGGCGGCGTTTGGGTTGGCGATGATCCGGCGTTTGGGCACCGCCTTGATCGCCTGGGGGTTCACCTCGGGGATGATCAGGGGGATGCCCGCTTCCATGCGGAACTGCGCGGTCGCGTCGATGACCAGGCACCCGGCGGCCGCCGCGCGTGGGGCATGGGTGGCCGACACCGCCGCCGTGCCCGCGAAGATCGCGAGGTCCACCGAGGCGAAGTCGAAGGGGTCCAGCGCGCGGACTGTCAGCACGATATCCTCGCCGAAAGACATCTGCTGGCCGAGCACCTTTCCGCTGCCCAGGGCATGGGCGATGCTTACCGGAAAATCCCGTTCCGCCAGTGTCTTGACGATCTCCCGGCCGAGCGCGGTCGTGGCACCGATGATGGCAATGCGATGGGACATGGTCAGGCTCCTCGAATGGGGATCGCGTAGACCCTTGATCGCGCGGCTCCAAGCTCCGATTGTAGTGGGGATGGGTTCGCACCCCGCGGCCCGGCATGGGAGAATGTGAGCATGAGCTGGAAGAAGCCCCGCGTGACTGAAGTTTCGGTCGCCATGGAAATCAACTGCTACGCCTGCGCCGCCACCAAGTGATCGGGTGCTGGCCATGCGGCCAGCCCCGCTGATCTGCTTGCCGGTCTGGGGCGCGGGGGCATGAGTGCCCCCGTCGCACCCTCGCCATGCGCGTAATCATCCTTGGTTCCGGCGCCGGTGGCGGCATTCCGCAATGGAATTCCGCCTCCGCAGCCTGCGTTTTGGCCCGCGCGGGTGCGATCCCGTCGCGCAGCCAGGCCGCGCTGGCCGTCTCCGCCGATGGCGAGCGCTGGGTGCTGGTGAATGCCGCGCCTGAGCTGCGCAACCAGCTCGCCGCAACCCCGCCGCTGCACCCCCGCCCGGGCCGCATCCGCAACAACCCGCTGGCCGCGGTGGTGCTGACGGGAGGCGAGATCGACACCATCGCGGGCCTTCTGACCCTGCGGGAGCGGCACGCTTTCGCGCTTTATGCCGCATCGCCCGTGCTGGGCGTGCTCGCCGACAACCAGGTTTTTGCCGCCCTGGACAACTCTCTGGTGCCGCGCCGCGCGCTGCAACTGGGCGTGCCGTTCGACGTCGGCGATGCCGCCGGCGCGCCGCTGGGCCTCCGCGTCGAGGCCTTCGCCGTGGCCGGCAAGATCCCCCTGTTCGCCGAACGCAACGGTGCCGATCCCGGCCGCGCCGAAGATGGCGGGACGGTGGGCCTAGCGATCACCGCGCCGGGTGCCGGCACGCTGGTCTATATTCCCGGCTGCGCGGCGGTGGACGCGGCGCTGCGCGACCGCATCGCCGCCGCCGCGCTGCTGATGTTCGACGGCACGCTGTATCGCGACGATGAAATGATCCTGGCTGGCGCCGGCCCCAAGACCGGCGCGCGCATGGGGCATATGAGCCTCGATGGACCCGCCGGCACGCTTGCTGCGCTGCGCGGCTGCGCGCCGGCCCAGCGTGTTCTCATCCACATCAACAACACCAACCCCATCCTGCTGCCCGACAGCGCCGAGCGCCGCCATGTGGAAGCCGAAGGCTGGGTCGTGGCCGAGGACGGCATGGAGTTTTTGCTGTGATGAACGCGCCTCCGCACACTGTTCTAGACGCGCCCTTGCGCGATGTGACGGAACTGCTCTCGCCCGAGGGTCTGGAAGACGCGCTGCGCGCCATCGGGGCGGAGCGCTACCACATCCTCCATCCCTTCCACCGCGCGCTGCATGGCGGCGCGCTGGACAAGGGCCAGGTGCAGGCCTGGGCGCTCAACCGCTACTACTACCAGGCGAGCATTCCGAAGAAGGACGCGACGCTGCTCGCGCGGCTGCCGACCACGGCGCTGCGCCGGGAATGGCGTCGCCGCCTGATCGACCATGACGGCGCGGGCGACGCGCCAGGCGGCGTGGAGCGGTGGCTGGCGCTGACCGACGGCTTGGGCCTCGACCGCGACTACGTCATCTCAACCGAAGGGCTGCTGCCGGGGACGCGCTATGCGGTGGACGCCTATGTCGCCTTCGTGCGCGAGCGGACGCTGCTGGAGGCGATCGCCTCATCGCTCACGGAAATGTTCTCGCCCAACATCATCTCCGAGCGGGTGGCGGGGATGCTGCGCAACTACCCCTTCGTGAACGAGGCGACGCTCGCCTATTTCACGCCGCGCCTGACCCAGGCGCCGCTCGATGTGCAATTCGCGCTCGGCTATGTGCGCGAACATGCGCGCACGCCGGCGGACCAGGCCGCGGTGCTCGGCGCGCTGCGCTTCAAATGCGACCTGCTGTGGGCGCAGCTCGATGCGCTGCACTTCGCCTATGTCGAACCCCGCCTGCCGCCACCTGGCGCCTTCGTGCCGCGATGAGCCTGACGGAGGCGAGCCAGCC